>JBEGUT010000346.1:0-5128 GCA_041178745.1 Planctomycetota bacterium
GTAGACCGTTATGCGATCGTCCCTGAAATGGCTGAAGTATCTCATCCCGCTAATTATTCTTCCTTGGCTGTATTTCCAGGTTGACCCGAAGCAACTTGAGCAACTGCAGCAGCAACCGAAGAATTGGTGGTTGCTCGGAGTCGCAACGGCAGCCTGCGCGCTGGCCATGATCATAAGTTTCCTTCGCTGGCAATTCATTGCTCGAGCGGTGGGGATTCCCCTCGATTCTTCCGAGGCAGTGAAATTGGGGTTTGTTGGTCAGATTTTCGGAATGATTTCTCCTGGCAGCGTTGGAGGTGACCTGTTCAAGGCAATCGCGATTGCCCGGCAACATAAACACTCTGGTCCTGCGGCAGTCGCTTCGGTTCTAGTCGACCGCGCCGTCGGACTCTACGGACTCATTCTTCTATCGACGATCAGTTTGGTACTGTTCGGCGATAGCGGGATGACCTCCTTGCTGAAAGGGATTCGCAATACCGGTGTTGTATTGACGATTGTAGGTGCGGTGGGATTATTCATCGCCGTTGTTGGCGGAAAGTGGTTGGACTGGATCGAATACTTGGTTCAACGGTTTCCTTATGTGGGGAATACTTTGCGAAGATTGGTCAAGTCACTGAGAGTCTTTGAGAATCGTCCCGGCTTGGTCCTCATTGTACTGCTTATGAGTTTCATGGTACATCTGATGCTGATGTGCTCACTGTTTATGATCTCTTCTGCGCTTTATGCTACGCCACCCTCTTTCATCGCGCACCTGCAAGTGGTTCCTTCAGCGATGGTCGTGGGGGCGTTGCCCATCGCTCCTGCAGGTCTAGGAGTTCAGGAACTTGCTCTGGTTGAAATGTTCAAGCAAGTGCCTAATATCGATCCTGCATTCAGCGGTTTGGCAATCGCGGCCGCTTATCGAATCGCGACGATCCTAGTATCTCTGATCGGTGTCGTTTATTACCTCAAGGCCAAGCCAGAGATTGTTGCGGAAGATCGCGCTCGTCTTCAGGACGACGTGGCCTAGGCTCATCTGTTAAGAGGTATGCATGGTGATCCGAAAACCGCTGCCGAGTCACAGTGGTAATCCCGTGATCGATCATTAATCACGGATGCGTTTCATTCCATAGCAATGCAAGTCGAGGCTCTCATGAATGGAAAAGATCAGTGAACTTTCCATGCTTTCATCAGTTCCTTTGCTTTGGAGCGGGCTTCTCGCATAAATTTTTCATCTTTATTTCGCAATGCGGTTAGTTGGAACTTTAATCGCTGATTGTTTTCGATTTTGGGAAGGTTGCGATCTAAGAAATCCCAGTACAGCGTTGTGAACGGACAGGCTTTATCACCGACGGCGACTTTGGGATCAAAACGACACGATTTACAGTAGTTGCTCATGCGATCGATATAGGCTCCCGTCGCGCAGTAGGGTTTCGTACCGACGATTCCGCCATCGGCAAATTGGCTCATCCCAACCGTATTGGGTAAGCTGACCCAATCGATTGCATCGCTATACATTGCCATATGCCATTGATGGAATTCCAGTGGGTCGACACCGAGCATTTGGGCTAGCAGACCGAGCACCATGAGTCGTTGGATATGATGAGCATACGCTTTATTGACCACCAATCGCATCGAATCGGCAACGCATTTCATTTCCGTTTTACCATCCCAAAAGAATTGGGGTAGTTTACCTTCGGCGGCGAAATAATTCATCGATTCGTAACGAGGCATATTCATCCAGTAGATTCCTCGAATGAATTCGCGCCAGCCGAGGATCTGGCGAATGAAACCTTCCACGCTGTTCAACGGAGCTCTGCCGCTGTGATAGGCTTCCTCTGCCGCTGCAATGACTTCGCGCGGATTGAGCAAATGGATATTTAGCATTGGTGAGAGTCGAGAGTGGTTCAGTTCTTCGGCCCCTTCCCACATCGCATCTTGGTAGTCGCCAAACTTGCTTAGTCGCTCCTTGATAAAAGCTTTCAAGGCTCGCAGCGCATCTTTTCGAGTGACAGGTAGATCGAAAGAATCTATCGAGCCGGGATGTTTGGCGAACCTTTTCGCAACCATATCGATCACCTCGCGGGTGATCGTATCGGGAGAAAATCTCGGAGTCTCAGCGATATCAGTTGGACCAGATTTACCGAAGGTTTTACGGTTGTCGCTGTCGAAGTTCCAGTCGCCTCCGACTGGTTGTTTGTTTTCATCCAAAAGAACTTCGTATCGCTTTCGCATCCAGCGATAGAAGTGTTCAAGGATAAGATTCTTTTTGTCCCCAGCCCAGTTGCGAAATTGCGACTGTGGAAGGAGGTAATGGGGATCATCATGGACATCAAGAGGCACAGAGATTTCTTGACAGGCCTTTAAAATTTCTGCTTGCACTCGATAGTCTCCCGCTTCAAGCATCAGGACACGCTCTGGAGTGTGTTGTTTGCAAGCCGCTCGAAGTGTACCGCCGAGTGAGTCCGCAAGATCTTGATTTGGATCCTCACGAAGGTGGTGATACCAAACTTGGAAACCTTGTTCACGAAGTTCTTCGGCAAAGTGGCGCATAGCCGAAAAGAAAAAAACCAAACGCGATTTGTGGCACCAGACATGAGTGGCTTCACGATGGACTTCAGCCATGCAAATGACATCGCGATGACGATCGGCATTACGGAGAAGTGGGTTTTGAAGATCGAGTTGATCGCCGAGGACTACAATGAGATTACCGGCTGTATTTTTCGATGGAGTAGATTTCGCAGAAATCGATGTAGAAGACTTTCCTGTCTCATCGGCGGGGCGTTTAGAAATGGAGGATGCAGATCGCTTGGGCATGGAAAATCGCCTGTTGATGGTGTTCTGGAAATGTCACAGGAAGTGTGCATGCCGGTCAAGTCTAAAGCTACCGGATATAGCTATTGAGATTTGAAGGCTGCTGACTCTTTGATGGCGATAGATCGAGAACAACGGATGATCCGACCAGGTAGTCATGTAATGCAAGGCCGGTGCGACGTATCAGCATCGTCGCAATATTGGTGATGACAAAGACGATGACAAAAGTATTCGTAATGCTATTGGTGGTTGCGAATGCACCCCAAGTGAGAGTGATGACCGGCAGGCAACGCATGAACTCGCGGAGCATCATTTTTTGTCGATCCAGTGGAAGTCCATAGCCATTAACAACACGAAGTTGAAAAAGAATTCTTCCTAGTGAGCGTCTTCCGGAACTGATCAGTCCGATGTACAGGAACGGAAGTAATAAGAGGCCTAACGCAGAAGGCCAACTGGTCCAGCCCCAATTACCTGCAATACTTGTTTGCTGTGCCAAAGCCGTCCAAATAAATAAAGGAAGTGCAAATAGAAAAAGTAATAATTGATCGAAGATAAAGGCTGCTGAGCGCGGGGCGAAACCTGCTATGGTAGTGCCTGCTGGAATGAGACTTTGAAGTTCATTGAGCAAATCATCGTAACTTGCATATCGATCTTCGGGCGATTTGGCGAGCAGTTTGAGCAGAACGGCTTGCCACGCCATCGGGACCGATGCTGGCCAGGGGGCTGGAAACTGAACGGTCGCAGTTTTGTGAGTTTCCAGTTTCTTGATAAGAGTGTCGCCCAGGAGGTCGTAAGGTAATCTCTGAAAAGTCAATTCAAACAGTGTAATACCCAAAGCATACATGTCGCTTTGAGGCGAGTTGTCTTTTCCTTCGAGGAGTTCGGGTGCGAAGTAGTTGGGTGTTCCCGATACTGGCTTTTGCTGTTGATCTTCGCTGACTAATCTTGCCAAACCGAAGTCGCCAAGTTTGATGCGTGAGGGGCCCGCAATCAGCAGATTACTCGGTTTGATATCTCCATGAACAATCCCGAAGTGGCTTGCATGCCGCAGCGCGTCAACAATTTGTACAGCGAGATGAATAATGGTTTGGAAAGGGAAGGGTTGTTCTTTCGCTTGCTGAGCCACTGTTTTTCCGGAAGTAAGCTCCATCGCTAAAAACGGCTCGTCGTTGTGGCTTCCAACGTAATAGATCGTGACAATATTTGGGTGGTTTAGCCGCGCTTGCGCAATTGCCTCCTGCAAAAGTTGTTCGATGTGTTGATTGGAACCGTTAGTTGCGATACCTCTGCGCAGAACTTTCACGGCAACGTATCGCTGCAAAGCAGTATCCAGGGCGCGATACACAACCCCCATACCACCTTCACCAATTCGTTTTTCGAGTAGAAAGTGATCGAGTTTTAAACCGATATGTGGATCATCAAGGTTGTGATCTGTAGAAAACTCCCATTGTGTTTTCTCTTCGATCGAACTGAGGCTCATCGTAGCCGACATCTCTTCGGTGAAGGCTGCGGCTGGAATATCTCGATGGCAGGAAGGGCAGTGACCACCAACGCTCGGGTCCAACTCAAACGAACGCCCGCAAACACAGCGATAGGATACGCTGGTTGTGCTTGAAGTCGCTGTGTCAGAAGATACTCGTCGGCTCATAAGATTCATCGTCATGATGCTGTATCATGAATCCCGATTGGGATCCATTCTCATAAAACAATCCATCGAGCAATCTCCCAAGGGGCTCTCCGCACCCCTGGTAATCGATGTAGAATACCTACCTTGGCGCGTAATTGCAGGAGTCAGGGGCAACGATTTTTTTTGCAATTTTTATTTTTAGGAAAATGAGGGTGTTATGAACTCGTCGATAGCTGACCTCCCAACACCTTGCTTGGTCATGGATGGTGTGGCCGTCCGAAGCAATATTTCTTCGATGCAGGCCTACTGCAACGAGCATGGATTATCGCTGAGTCCTCATACGAAAACCCACAAATCCAAGTGGGTAGGAAGTTTGCAAGTTGCGGCAGGAGCCACTGCGCTCACCGTTGCCAAAGCGGGTGAAGCGGAGGTGATGAGTGAAGTTGCAGACGAGGTTTTCGTAGCCTATCCACCGGTGGGTAGCCAGCGCATGCAGCGGATTGCTAAGTTGGCAGGTAACAAAAGGGTGCGTATTGGCGTCGATTCGCTCGAAGCGTCTGAGATGGCTTCCAGCGAAGCGAAACGCTTGGGGGTGTCGATTGGAGTCTTAGTCGACTTGGATGTTGGTTTTCAGCGTACCGGAGTCCGCGAGTGCGGAGATGCGCTGGAACTCGCGTTGAAAATCACCAAGCTTCCCCATTTGCAGTT
>JBEGUT010000347.1:0-5120 GCA_041178745.1 Planctomycetota bacterium
CCTTGAGTATCTTCTTTTTTATAATAAGCTAAACCATAGCCGTGAGCAGCTAAGCTTGTTACCACTTCGTTGCGACCATCACCATCGAGATCGACGGCATGCATTTGTGCACCGCCTGGTCCTGAAAATGCAAATGCGTGAAACTTCCAGGGTGTCTGTTGCAGATCTTTAGGATGCTCCCACCAACCATCTTTCTCTAAAAGATCTCTGCGACCATCGTCATTGACATCACCTACTCCCAAGCCGTGCGTGAATCGCTGATAACCTCGCTTGGGAGTTATCGGTTTAAACGTCCAAGTCTTAGTCGGATCTTCACCGATCTCAAAATAGCCATTGGTTCCCTGGTAGGCGCAGATCACTTCAGGTTTTCCATCGCCGGTCAGATCTCCAAAGATTGGCGATTCATTGTCGACCGCTGGCATGGTTTCAAAGCGTTGCCATTTTTCCTTTGTTGCAGCAATTCCACCCGGGTTCTTTTGCCACCAACCAGGAGCACCGGGAAAACCTACGAAAATAACGTCGAGATTTTTATCGCCATCGACATCGTGAGCAAAGGCGAAGAAGTTATCGGAGTAACCGTTTACTGAAAATGGTTTGGGCTCGTAAATCGCATGCTTCTCGGAAAAGGTTGGACCCCAATAAATCCATGGTCCGGAAACAATATCACCATGCCCATCGCCATTAAAATCACCACCGGAAGCACCTTCCGCAAAAAACTCTTGCTGCAGAATATGCTTGCGAAATATGGGCTCTTTACCGTCGATCTGGTAGGCCAGCCCGGCTACTACAAACATGACAAGCATCGACAACGCGTTATAATAGGTCGGTCTGTGATACAATGGGTCCATGGTGTGGGTAGAAGTTCGCATCGTAGATAACGGCTTGATCCACCGCCCCCGCTGAAGAACTGATGAGATTTTAAAACGGTTTACACTTCTGTATCCTACCCCAACTCGCGCATCGCAGGAATCAGTCCCGCTTGCCTCTGGCACATAATAAGGAAGTAAGATGAAAACTTTGATTTCGCTATCGTCATTGAGTTTCCTTTTTCTTTTTGGCTTAGCTTGCTCGCTACCCGAACAAACTCGTGCTTTCGGGCTTCAGCCATCTCCCCAGGGAGAAGAAAAACCGAAAAAAGATGATGCCAAGAAAAACGAGGACAAAAAATTGGAAACTGCAACATTTGGATCTGGCTGCTTTTGGTGCACCGAGGCGGTTTTCCAGCGTATCAAAGGTGTCGAGAAAGTAGTTTCCGGTTACAGCGGTGGCAGGACCAAAAATCCTACCTACGAGCAAGTTTGCACGGGAACAACCGGGCACGCGGAAGTGATTCAAATCCAGTTTGATCCAACCGTTGTAACTTATGCTGAATTGCTGGAAGCATTTTGGAAAACGCATGACCCCACGACTTTAAACCGCCAAGGAGCCGATGTGGGAACTCAGTATCGCTCCGTCATCTTCTTCCATTCTGATGAACAAAAAGCGGAAGCGGAAAAATATAAGTCGAAACTAGATGAAGCTGGCGCATTCGATCGCAAGATCGTCACAGAGATCAGCCCGGCACAGGTTTTCTATGCCGCCGAAGATTACCATCAGAACTACTTCAACGATAATCCTGGACAAGGCTATTGCCGCGCCGTGATCGCTCCTAAGCTAGAAAAATTCGAAAAGGCTTTCAAAGATAAATTGAAAAAATAGCCGAGACGATTCTCGTTAGTCGCGTATTTTGGACGGCTGTATTGAAAAGCAGCCGTTGGTTCAGACTCTGAGTACTTGCTGTGGTATGCAAATGCGAGTTTGGCCTTCATGGTACACGTTGGACCTGAATGTTGGTTTTCATAGGTGCTCGTAGGACTTCGAAGAACATTCGAATAGATCGATCGATTTCGCAATCTGTTATGTCGCTCAATGGATTGCATGAGTCGCCCAGCAGATTCAATTGCGAAGAGTTTCTATCCACGTAATAGATCGACGGACTTCACATTTGCAACGATATGTTTCGATAGCAACTCCATCAAACGGTGTGTTTTTTCGGCAGTGCAATGGCCGATTAACCCCGATCGATTATTTGCGAGAGCGTCGAGATTCGATCCGCAATTATCTATGCCGACTGCACTCACCCTACAAGGAGCCAATTCAACTTTTGGTGACACTTACTTCTTGTGCGAGTTGCCCGCACGCAGCCTGTACGTCGCTTCCCATCGAATAGCGAATCGTAGTAAAGATTCCAGCTTGGCGAAGTCGCCTTGAGAACAATTCTCTACGTTCGCGTGGAGTGGACTGCCATGAGGCGATCGTAGGAATCGGGTTGTAGGGAATCAAATTGATGATGCAGGGAATACCTTTGAGGTATTCAATCAACGCTTCCGCATCCTCCTCTCCATCATTGAGATCGCGGATCAGAATATGTTCTATCATCACGGGTCCCTGCTCTCGGAATAAACGAGGGCGATTGGCGACCTCGCGCAGGCTTTCATGCAAATCATTCCAGGTGATTTGTCTTGTCCAGGGAACCAGTTTCACCCGCTTTTCCGGTATCGCACTATGCAAACTGAGGGCAATCTGGATTCCAGGGAAACGATCGGCCAGTCGAATCATCGCATCGGGTATGCCGACTGTTGAAACGGTGATACGTCGCGGAGGAATACGGAAGGCGGTCGGGGACATCAGCATATCGAGAGCGTTGTAGAGCGACTCTTCATTGTGCAATGGTTCGCCCATACCCATAAAAACAACGTTGCGCAAGCGGCGATTCGTCGCTTTCGCTTCCCAGGCTGCGAGTAGAACTTGTTCCGCGATTTCGTGCGAATTGAGACTACGATGCAATTTCATGCGGGCCGTTGCACAGAAGGGACAGCCGGCCTGACATCCAACTTGAGTGGACACACATACCGCCGTTCTCGACGTGGCCGCTCGGATTACCACAGTTTCAATACGGTATCCATCGGTGGTTTGTAAAACTAACTTAGTCGAACCGTCCAGATTCGAATTATGTCGTTCGACGACTTCCAGTTTCAATCGGCCAAAGTAATCGAGAGCAGCTGATTTTTCCGATTCTCCCAGTCGCTGAAACGCTGTTTCGAAATCATCAAACATCTGATACAGCGCGTACCGTGTACGGCGAATACGATCTGGATCGATCCGCAATATACGTCGGAATTTCTCGACCTCTTGCTCATCATGAAACGAAGGTCGCGACATTACTGGAAGCATCGTTAATTTTCGCTGTTAGAAAAAATCCGCAACCACACCTTCCGTATGGTTGCGGACAAACTTACTCGAACCAATTCAAGTGCGAGACTTAGGAAATATCCGCTAGAGCTTGCCGAGCCACTGCGACACACTGACGAATGTCTTCGACAGGATCTTGTGGGTTTTCTTCGTATTCCAGCGACAACGCGCCATCGGCTGGGAAGTTTGTTGCAACCAGCGCCTCGAAGACAGCCTTCACAGGCAAGTGACCTTTACCAAGAATCACACCCTTGGTGACATCTTCCATCTTTTCAAAGTCTTTTAGGTGAACGCCAAACAATCGTCCCTTCAGCAGCCGAACAACTTCGACTGGGTTTTCGCCTGAACGAATGTAGTGACCAAGATCGGCACAAGCACCAATACGTTCATCGTGACCTTCGATCGCGCGCAAAGTGTCAATAACTTTGTTATAGCGATGCTTAGGTCCGTGGTTATGAATACCAATTCGAATGTCAAATTCCTTGACTAGCTCATCAAGCAATCCCATCGCCTTCGGATCAGGATCAGCCGAGATGTTACGAATACCAGCAGCCTTAGCAAATTCAAAAATCTTGCGGTTCGCTTTCTGGTCCATCCCAAAACCATTCACGCCGTGCGCCGAAATCGTCAAACCAAGATCGCTGACTTTTTTGCGAATCGCCGCAATCTGCTCAGGCGTCGAATCCAGTGGAAACATGCCGCTGTAAAATTCGACTTGTTCAAATCCAAGATCCTTTGCAGACTTCAGCGCCTTGTCGACATCAAATCCACGCAGCGAATAGAGCTGGATACCGAGTTTAAGTGGAGCTTTCGCCACATTACCAAACGCTTTGGAAACCAAGGGCATTGTAGCGGCAGAGACGGCCAAACCGGCAGCAGCGGTTTGACGGAGAAAATCGCGACGATTGTTCAAGGGTGGGACTCCGATGGAGAGACGTAAAAAAGTGTTTGCCGATGAATCCCTAATGGTAACTGAAACAAAGCGAAAGGCAAAAGACCCCCCAAAAAAGAGCCACCCTCTCTTTGGGTGCTCGTGCTCAGCGAAGCGGTGCTCGTGCTCGTGCTCGAATACCGCCGCAAAGTGTAAAAACCTCTCCGCAAATACGAAAAGCCGCAAAGCGCTGGACAACCAAGTCTCCTACAGATCGCGTTAACAAGCTGCAAACCGGATTCGAGCACGGGCACCGCTGCGCTGAGCACGGGCACCGCTGCGCTGAGCACGAGCACCGCTGCGCTGAGCGCGGGCACGGGCATCGACTCACGTCCCAACCGAGTGTCGTGTAATTCTCTCAAAATGGTTTTCGCACCAGCGCATGAGGGGCCCTGACGCTTCGTGTTCCTCACTGACAACGTGCGTCGCACCAACGGCTAACAATTCGCCAATACTTGCCTCGAATCGGCAACGTACCAAAATGTTGACTTTCCGATGGAGCCTTCGAATACCGCGAACCACCTGCAAAGCAAGTTCATCGGTCGGAATACACACGACAACAAGCTCCGTCTCAGTAAGCTTCGCTTTTTCCAGGATACGCACATCGCGCGCGTCGCCGGCCAGCGTGGCGATGCCCTGCTGGGCGAAGGGATGTAAATTCACTGGACTAAGGTCGATCAAAACAAGTTCCACCCCCAACAAGTTCAGTCGTGTTGCTAATTGCCGTCCGATAGGCCCAATACCGATAATGATCGTGCCATGCGCACTACTTGCAACTTCTCCGATTTTCTTCGGTTTGATCGGCACACTTTCCGAAACGCGAGTCCATTTAAGACCGAATCTCAAAAGCAAGGGTGTGAGCGTGAGTGTTCCCAATGCGATAAACAACATTCGATTGTAAGTTTTATCGTCGACAATCCCCGCGTTTACTCCCTCCGCCACCAAAAGAAAAGAGAAC
>JBEGUT010000348.1:0-5119 GCA_041178745.1 Planctomycetota bacterium
GGGGCATTGTGAAGTGGGGCGTTGTCAAAATTGATCAGTAATTCATTCTTAGTTAGCAGCAAAGATACGATATGGCAAGGGCTGGGGCACCATGCCTCACCCTAACCAGGTGCAAAAATTTCGCGTGATCTTCATAGGCAATGTATTCATCCCCGACCTTCCAAAAAAATACAGACCTTAGGAACCGACAAAGCTCCAAGCTACTTAGAAGAGGAGAGTGCGATGTTAAGTCGCATTAATTCAGGATCGTCTGGCGCGACCTGAATACCTAAAACAGTTTGCGAGTTGTACTTAGCAAGATTTGATGTTTTGGGATGGACTACGACTACCTTATAGAGACCAGGGGGAATGCCTGGCAAACCCTGTGTATTTTGGGCATTAGGATCATCAGCGACGGTGCTGAGGGTGACACGTCCCATCTCGTCGGTTTTACCTATACAACGCGGTAGTGTTCCGCCACAAATCGTTTCCGGCAACAATTCGACATCGGCTTTTTGCAACGCTTTGCCATCCAGTGTTATGGTGAAACTGCAGTTGACCAACCCCACTCTAAGTTGCTGCCAGCGAGTGATTCTCTCCTCGATCTCTGCTGCATTAAGGCTTCCGTTGCTGTCCTTATCGTACTGTGTAAGCACACTGAGCACTGAGGGAAGATTCGCAAGTTCTTGCTGACTCAGTTCTCCATTAGTGTCTTTGTCAAACTGCTTTAAAGCTTCTGTCGCGATTTGCGCACCCGAAAGCGTAATTGGCTCAACTCGCTTCGGGCCCCTATTGCATCCTGGCACAATCGAGACGCTTGCCAGTACCAGAAATCCAGTTGCTAATGGAAATAATGCCTGGTAGCAACTTGTCAGGTAAGTGGTTTTCCCATCCATCATTTTTCCTTGCATGGGGCTAGGGAGTAAAGTGGCTTTCTTACATCCTGAATAAGCAAAGATGTTTCTGAGTTAGAAGTATTACTCAGGCACGGTGATTGTCATGCGATCGGTACGGTTGCCGAGATAGCGATGAACGGTTGCGTCGATGGTAAAGCTGATGTGACGAATAGATCCATCACAAAAAACAACATTGAAACCGTTGGGGTGAGAACTGCCGAATCGCCAAAAGTCAGCAAAGCCTTTTTGATCCTGCATCGGAGTTTGATCGGTCCAGCAATGGATGTCAAAATCATCGCCAGCAAACATACTGTGGTCATCTCCATAGTCTAACCCCGTTTCGTAGTTGTCGGGATTTAGATATTTCTCTCCAACCATGTAAGTGTTTGATGTTCCGTCGGCGATGTCAGAAAACTTGATGCTGCTACGCTGATGGCTGATGCCGTTGCTATAGAACATGTTGTAGAAGCCCTGCCCTGCAAAGCCATCGGTTGGGTTGGGGCCACTACCCCAAAACACTTTGGTATCTCCTGCGTTTGCAGCGTAATCGGCTCGGTTGGTGAACGGCACAGGATCGGCGTTCCAGGCATGACCACCGGGAACCGCTGCTACGATCGATTGACGATAGAGCGAAGTGGCGCGGCGAGAAGGACAAATGTATCCAGCCACAATCGTCGAGGTGACCGTTGCTGTTTTTGTTTTTTGAGTCGCGGTGATGACATCTGGTTGGCCATCACTGGCCATGTTGTAGAGGTTCTGCTGTTCCATGTATGGAAGAATGGCAAACAACCAACTTCCTGGTTGTTTGACGCCCGTTCCGCGATCAGCATCTCCAACCCAGTACCAGCCCCATCCACCGGAAGGAAATATCTTGTGGGCCGAATGATGATTGTGGTATGCCAAGCCAATCTGTTTGAGATTGTTGGAGCATTGCACGCGCCGCGCCGCTTCGCGTGCCGATTGAACGGCAGGAAGCAATAGCCCTACCAAAACTCCGATGATGGCGATGACAACTAATAATTCCACTAGCGTGAAAGCAGAACGACGAAAAGTGTGATGCATGCTGAACACCATTCGCAAAAAAAACGTTGAGAAGAGAATAAGTCAAGTACAAGGCTTAGTTGGTTATTACCAAACTAGCGGAAAAATTGGATGGATTGATTGCAGATATCCGGGCTACTTTATCCGATTCCTGGACATCGATCAACATGATTCTCTTTCTCTGGATGATCAATCAAGTGGTTCAGGTAGTGGGGTAAAATCTCTTCAAATCAAGTAGGGATCAGACGGGTTTTCTCCTAGTATGCTGAATCTTGTGGTCGATAGATGACCCCTTAAAAGCCAAAACCTGGGGATGGTGGTCAACAAAGCATTGAGGATTCCGGGTTTTCCGAAATAGCCTGTTTAGGGTATGCTGCCTCCCCGAGAGTGAGTTCGATTGATGTTCTGAAAGTCGCGGGCATGATCTATACCAATAATCTAAAGAGTAACCTTCCGAATTATGTAACCCATCTGGAATGTGGATTGAACGGTGACCACTATCCTGCCCAGACGATTCAAGGATTGTCCAAGGCGGGGCGTCCGCTGCTAGTGCGATACGATTTGCCCGCTATCGCGGCGTCTGTTTCGAAAGAGCAACTCGCGCAAAGACCCGCGGAGCTTTGGAGGTACCGAGAGTTTTTGCCGGTACGAAATCCCGAGAGCATAGTGACTCTAGGGGAAAGCCATACGCCTTTAATTCGCCTAGGAAAATTGGAATTGGGTAGTGGCGAGTTGATCGTTAAAGATGAAGGGCGATTGCCGACTGGTTCGTTTAAAGCGCGAGGGCTTTGCATGGCGGTGTCGATGGCCAAAGAGCTCGGCATCAAGCGAGTTGCGATGCCCACCAATGGAAATGCCGGAGCGGCATTAGCGGCTTACGCTTCGCGGGCAGGAATCGAGGCCTTTATCTTTTGCCCGCAGGATACTCCCGAAATCAACGTGCGTGAAATCGCTGCGCAAGGAGGTAAGGTTTGGCGAGTCAATGGATTGATTAACGACTGCGGTCGGATCGTTGGGCAAGGTAAGGAAGCAATGGGTTGGTTTGATTTTTCAACACTCAAGGAACCGTATCGCATCGAAGGTAAAAAGACGATGGGTTTAGAGCTTGCTGATCAAATGGGCTGGAAGGTGCCAGATGTGATTTTCTATCCGACGGGAGGCGGCACCGGGCTCATCGGCATGTGGAAGGCATTCAATGAACTGAAGTCGATTGGCTGGTTAACTGGCAAGCTGCCTCGGATGGTTGTCGTACAAGCCGCTGGTTGCGCGCCGATTGTCAAAGCGTATCAAGAGGGAACCAAGCACGCTGAACTGTGGCCGAACGCTCATACTGTAGCATCAGGTATCCGTGTTCCAGTTGCAGTTGGTGATTTCCTGATGCTCAACTCCGTGCGTGAAAGCGGTGGATTCGCGACGACTGTGACCGACGAGGCTATTCAGTCTGCGCTGGATGAAGTCGCACGAAAAGAAGGTTTTTTGATGTGCCCCGAAGGAGCCGCTACCTATGCAGCGTGGAAAGAGGCTGTGAAAACTGGCATGGTCAGCGGCGATGAGACCGCGATGTTATTCAACTGCGCGTCGGGCAATAAGTATCCGCTCGCTCCTGCGGATGAGTTTGTGGATATTCATCAGCCGATTGATTATAGCAAGTTCAAGTAGTACCAGCCCTGCCAGCCGCCGGAAGCAATCTCTAATAAAATCGATAGGGGCTTAGAGCAACTGTTGCTTTGTTATTTGCTTGTCGTTGTTTCGGATCGTTTTGAAACGCCGATCAGGAATAAAATGACGGCAAGCAAAGTAAATGCTGAAAGTCCAATAAGTGGATTGGCCAAGATTTCGGCTGGAATCCATCCCGCAAACCAAGAGCCACCTTGAGTTCCTTCGGCAGCGACCGGTGCCGAGAAGTCAATTTTCTCGAGGATCTGTGGATAGAAGTTGAGGAACGAAATCAAAACCGCCGCAATCGCTCCGCCAGCGATGTAGCCGGAGCTTAATAGAACCGAAGGACTAGAATCGTCCTCTGTCCCGGCAGGTACTCCTCGGACGCGATCCACTGCCCAGCGAATCATGCCACCTACAAAGATCGGTGTCGATGCAGCCAATGGTAAGTAGACGCCAACCGCAAACGGCAAGCTGGCGACACCACTCAATTCAAGGGTCAAGGAAATCAACACGCCAATCAAAACAAGTCCCCAGGGGAGTCGTCGATCGAGAATACCATCGATGATCAATTGCATCAAAACCGTTTTAGGCGCATCGAATTTGTTTTTGGAAACATCCTTACCGTCATCATCAACTTTCAGAGAGCCGTTGATTGCAGGGTCGACAAGGTACACCGGTGTGCCGGCTTCATTGAGCAGATAGCGGCCAGGTGGCAGTGGTGCGTCGGTTTCTGTGCGTCCCACATTCAAAACAAAATATTCATTGCTGTCCTCGGCTCGATAGCGACCAGAGTGTACCATATCTCTCGGAAGACCATCGATAGGTACTTTGACATTGCTGTAGGCGGCAACCGCATTTTTACTGTAGGTCGACTGCGCTTCATTGAGAGCGATCAAAACAAGGCCGACAACTAAAGCAGATGTAAGAGCTCCGATAAGAATGGCCCATTGCTGGGCTGCGGGCGTCGCGCCAACGATATGCCCAACCTTTAATGCCTGAGCCGTACTGCCACCGTTGGATGCCGCGATACAAACCACACCAGCAATCGTCAGTGCGGTAAGCTTGATCGCTTTATTGACGGTCGCTAGTCCCAGCCATTCCAGCAGTAAGAGCATCAAGCAAGTGAGCAATAATGTCGCGACAGTCATCCCAGAGATCGGATTGGAAGATGAGCCGATCTCGCCAGTCAGACGCGATGAAACGGTAACGAATAAGAATCCAAATACGAGAATCATGATCGCGCCAGCGATACCAGTAGGGGTGAAGCCGAGGCCTAATTGCGGAACTGCCATCAAGCCGACGACTAAGAGGATACTGCCAATGATGACCCAAATGATTGGAATATCACGATCGGTGCGACGCAACGATCTTTGGCGATTGTCTGCTTTGGAGAACAGATCGCGCATGCTGGTCAGAATGGCCCCGAAAATAATCGGCAAGGCTTTGAGCATGCTGATAATTCCGCCAGCAGCAACCGCACCAGCACCGATGTAGAGAATATAGCTCCCACGGATTTCATTGTCCGACATTTCGCTGATGAG
>JBEGUT010000349.1:0-5119 GCA_041178745.1 Planctomycetota bacterium
ACATAAAACTGAATTGAGCGATGAGAAAAACTGTGGGTAATTAGAATTTCTACGGTTGTTGAATAGGCGACATTGAGCAGAGTTTTTTGAAATCCAGATCTATTGCTTTCACATAGTTGCTGGTTGAGTAGGTAATCCGGCAACTGAAAGAATGAAAAACGAATGATCAAAAGTTATTTGCGATACCAAAAATCGTGGTATCATCTTGCTGCCATCTAGGCTTGATGTCCATTCTTATTTTCTATTAGTTCGTGTTCACAGAGGGCTAATAGGAGATAACGAGCTTCGTCATTTTTAACGCAACGCTCGGTTCGTTCTAGCGGGAGCGGCTTTGGTTCACACGAACGTTCTATTGAAATCTGGGAAATGGTGTTCGCGATGTCTAGCAACGATCCGAGACAAGATCAGTACACCGTTGATTTTGAAAGCGTCCCCGAAGCGTCTGCTACGGTTGAGATTACGGGCAACTCTTCCCCCAGCAGCAATACCATTTCGGATGCGAAATCAACTAATTCAGCGTTTCCCTCAATTTCCGGCTACCAGATTCTCTCGGAAATCGCGAAAGGTGGTATGGGGTGTGTTTATGCGGGACGTGAAATGGCCCTGGACCGTGAAGTTGCCATCAAAACGTTATTGCCGGGTGCTAATGCAGATCGCTTTGTAACAGAGTCAAAGATTACCGCTAAGCTTCCGCATCCGTGTATTCCGCCGGTATATGCATTGGGAAGCTTCGGCAATGGTACACCGTATTTAGCAATGAAATTTATTCGCGGTCGAACGCTCGCGGCCGAATTGACCGAGAGAACAGACATCGAAAAGAACTTAGCTTACTTCATTCATATCTTTGAACAAATAGCACAGGCTGTTGGTTTTGCGCATAGTCGAGGCATCATTCATCGAGATCTTAAGCCACTTAATGTGATGCTAGGTGAGTTTGGTGAAGTACAAGTCATGGACTGGGGATTAGCAAAAGAATCAGGAGACGTGCTCCACACCGAATTATTACAGCAGACACAAAATGATTCCAATGATCCAGCGTTAACGTTAGCCGGTGCGATCATGGGAACTCCCGGATATATGGCACCCGAGCAAGCGCGGGGTGAAATGGTTGATGCACGGGCAGATGTGTTTTCGCTTGGTGCAATACTTATTTCGATTCTTACGGGGCGTCCTGCCTTTGCAGGCAGCACACTGAGAGAGTCGTTAATCATGGCTGCTAAGGCAAAGCTGGATGATGCTTACGTACGATTGGAGGAGTGCGGATTAGATTCCGAACTAGTGTTGTTGGCCAAGCAATGTCTTTCGCCAAATCCCGAGGAACGCCCCCGAGATGGACAGGCGGTGGCAAACGAGGTAGCCGCTTATCGCGCCAGAGTTGATTCGCGACTCCGCGAAGCCGAAATGGAAAAAGCAGCAGCATCGGTGCGAGAGCGTGAGTCTGCGAAAAGACGTCGTCAGTGGTTTATCGCAGCAGGAACCATAACGCTCTGTTTGGCTGTAGGCCTAGCGGCGAGTTTGTGGCAGATGCAGCGAGCGATCGCCGCTGAGCGACTCGCTAACTTGCGAGCTGATGAAACCCGACTGGAACGTGACGCCAAGGAAGCTGCTCGTCAAGCGGAACAGGCGAGAGCAGAGGGAGAGCGGCAGGCGAAGGAGGAGGCTCAGCGCAATTTGGATTATGCAAGAAAAGGAAACTCGATTTTAGGATCGGTGTTCACCGCGCTTGATCCTTCAGCAAAGTACGAGACGATTGGGGATCTTCGGTCGGCGCTAAAAAACAATCTTAACAACGCGACGTCTCTACTAAATAGTAATGCCATTGGTAATCCTCTCGAAATTGCCGATCTGCAAAACACTCTTGGTATGTCGCTTCTCGGCTTAGGAGAAGGGGAAGATGCGATTTCTATTCTTAAGCAAGCTTTCGAAACAAAGAGAGCTTTGTTAGGGCCGGAGAATCCCTCGACGTTGGGAAGTATGGGCAATCTAGCCGAAGGTTATCGTATTGCAGGTAAGCTCAAGGAAGCGGAAAAGCTTAATGAGGAAACTTTACAAATCCTGAAGAAGGCACTCGGACCCACCCATCGAGATACTCTAACTGCGATGAACAATTTAGCAGCAACCTATTATTCAGCGGGTGATCTTGAGAGAGCGATGAGCTTATATGAGGAAACCTTGCAGCTTCGCAAGGAGCATTTAGAACCGGATCATGCCGATACACTTGCGACGGTCAGTAATCTGGCCGCCGCGTATTACAAAATGGGGCAAGTTGAAAAAGCCATTCGATACTTTGAGGAGACGCTTGAAATTGTTAAGCGTAAACAGGGGGGCGACCATGTTGACACGTTGACGATGATGAATAACTTGGCAGCCACTTACTTCGCTGCGGGTCGGCAAGAAGATTCCATAAAGCTATTTCAAGAATCGCTGAAGGCACGACAAGCAAAGCTTGGGGTCGAGCATCCGGACACTCTGTCAACGATGCGAAACTTGGGAATTGTTTACGTCAAGGCGAAGGAGGGAGAGAAAGCGTCTAAAATATCAGGGGAGTATCTAGATATTCAGCGCAAGCTTTTCCCCGCAAATGATCCTCGATTTGCAAATGTTTTAGCTGTGGTAGCGACAGACTTACTTTTGTGTGAAGAGTATCAAAAAGCAGAAGAAGTTCTACGCGAATGCTTAGCGATTCGACAGGCGACCGAAGGGGAGCAATGGACAACTTTTAACACTCAGTCGCAACTAGGAGCGGCACTGCTGGGCCAAAAGAAATTTGAAGAAGCTAAACCTTATCTTATCGATGGATACGAGGGGATGATGGCCAGGGAAAAAGAGATTCCGGCAAATGCTACTGTTCGATTGATTCAAGCTTTAGATCGTCTGATTGAATATTTTTCCGCAACCAACGATTCAGTGTCCGCTGATAAGTTTCGGGAAATCAAAAACAAGAGTGTGAAAAAAGAACAAGAGAATTAAACGGTTACTCGATTTGCTTGATCGAAGCGGCAGGTTTCTGCTAGGCTCATTTAATAAAACGCGGAGGTCTTTCCGTAGTGGGATATGAGAATACCGCGTCAGATCACGGAAAATTCGTGAGGAGCGCATGGTTGAGCAGGATGATGAGTGACGTCGAGGCCTTTCTGAGGGCGACTACTTTCGCGGTAGCTGGAGCATCGAGAGATCGTTCCAAGTATGGAAATAGTGTTTTTCGAGCACTACTCGAATCGGGACGGCTGGTTTATCCGGTGAATCCGATGGCAAATCTCATTGAAGGCAAGGAAGCTTATCCAACGATTATCGATCCCCCCATTGTTCCCGAATCGCTATCCATCGTTACACCACCATATATCACACGACAAGTAGTTTCTCAGGCAATCGTCGCAGGGGTAAAGAATATCTGGATGCAACCTGGCGCGGAAGATATCGAAGGAAGTCGGTTGGCGAGGCAAGCAGGGCTGCGGGTGATTGATGACGGAAGTTGTATTTTGGTCAGTCTAAGTATCGAACGATCATCGCGATAGGGATTTAATTCTTCAATGTACTTAGAGCGATGAATTGAGTTGGCTGGGAAAACCACTTCGGATCTTTATTTATCTGTTGAGCAGGTGTCTCGATAGCCAGTTTCAACGCTGTGAGAACTAGTGAAAATAATGGCATTAGATTGTGAATAAAAAGGGCGAATGATAGAGTCAAAGCTAGTAGGGTTATCTTTCTATAGTCTTGCCGAGGTGGCTATGTTGCGAATTACGATGTTTGTCCTGATTGTTTTCGGCGTCGGAGGAATCTCGATCGCTGAGTCTCCGACTGTGTTCACCAATAGTACTGGTATGAAACTAAAGCTAGTTCCAAGCGGAACATTCATGATGGGTTCAGCCAGCAAGCAGGCTGGTTCCGGGGATGACGAAAGGCAAGTTAAGGTAACGGTATCCAAGCCGTTTTATCTTGGAGTGTATGAGGTAACTCAAGACGAATACCTAAAGGTCATGGGAGAGAATAACAGCTTTTTTCAAAAGGAAGTTGTTGGAAATGTTGATAGCCGTCGTCACCCAGTGGAGCAAGTAAGTTGGGAAGAGGCAGTCGAGTTCTGTAAGCGACTTTCCGAGATGGAAGAGGAGAGGAAGAATCAGCGCGTCTATCGCTTACCGACAGAAGCGGAGTGGGAATATGCTTGCCGAGCGGGAACAGTAACGGCTTATCATTTTGGTGATAAAGGAGATCGACTGTCAGAGTTTGCTTGGTTCTCCTCGAATTCTCAACGCATGACGCATTCCGTTGGCGAAAAAAAGCCTAACGCCTGGGGATTCTTCGATATGACCGGTAATGCCTGGGAATGGTGTCAGGATCGATACGGAGAGTATCCGGTTGGATCGGTGACGGATCCGAGTGGCACAAAAGAGGGTGAGTTTCGCGTTCTACGAGGGGGCAGTTGGTACCACGATGCGACATTCTCCAGATCCGCTTCGCGTTATCGAGCGGTTGCCTCGGATCGCCATAATTTTGGCTTTCGAGTGGCTTTGACGGTCAATGAAACTACGAGTAAATGAGTGAGTCAGGTGATAAGGCGGGATAAAGAGTTGCCTGCCATGCTGAATCGCGATGAAAGAAGGGGGATTGTAAGCTGATTGATGAACTTTTCTATTACGATCCGAGTCTATTGAAATAGCTTTTGGAAAGAAGGAAATTCAAGAGATTCGATAGATGAGCATCGATGAGTCGGCCGCTGAAGTATTGAGCATAATCAAAGCTGGAAGATACTTGGTCGATGGACGCTGGGTGGAATTCGCTGATCAGCAAAGTGAGGCAGTTCAGTCGACCAGACTCTACTATCCTGATGAGTTGTTATCGCTTCAATCGGCAGAGAGATCGATCGATGGTGTTACCGTTGAGGACGCTACAACTCAGGCAAAGGCAATGCAACTGGCTAGGTCGGGAGTCGGAAGAGTTGGGCTCCTGAACTTTGCTTCCGCTCGTAATCCAGGAGGAGGTTTTCTCAACGGTGCTAAAGCGCAGGAAGAGGATCTCTGCCGATGCTCCGGTCTCTATCCTTGTTTGCTCGAGTGTCCCGAGTATTACGAAGCGAATCGCCAGCAGACTTCTCTTCTCTACACCGATCATGCGATATTCT
>JBEGUT010000350.1:0-5116 GCA_041178745.1 Planctomycetota bacterium
TGCCAGGGGCCAGCGACCTGAAACGCCCTAGGCTCAAAGCGTCGTCTTCGTTACACTCGATTTCGGAGGATTCCGCGCAAAAACACTTGCAAATCCGACCCAAACGGTTGGATCGGAAAATGGTTGCTTGCGGGAACGAACGATTGATAGAAGCTCATTTTGGGTCTTTTTTTATTTCATGCCGAATCTGCATAGCGGTGTCTAGCAGGGGTGGCAGCAGCGATGGTGATTGATAGGTTCTATGTTGCGATATTGGACGGCAGGCGAATCACACGGCAAGGCCTTATTGGCGATGATCGACGGCTTCCCAGCCGGTTTGGCGATCGATACTGCCATGATTGATGCGGAGTTGCGTTTGCGTCAGGGGGGATATGGTCGCGGCGGCCGTCAGAAGCTTGAGACCGACCAGGTCGATATACTTACTGGCGTTTGGCAAGGGTTGAGCCTAGGTAGCCCAATCACTTTGCAGGTGGTCAATCATGACTACAAATTGGAGAGGCTCAAAGAGCTTGAGCGACCTCGTCCGGGGCACGGTGATTTGACGGGAGCGATCAAATATCTCGGAACGATTCGCGGAGTCTTGGAGCGGGCAAGCGCGCGAGAGACAGCGGTGCGTGTTGCCGCTGGCGCTTTATGTCGTCAATTGCTGCGCCAGTTTGGAATCGAAACGATTGGATATGTTGTCGAATTAGGCAACTTAAAGATTGGTGCCACAGAGGGCGCGATCGACGACTTGCGTCAACGTCGCAACAGCAGTGCGATTTACAGTTTGGATCCTTCTCGAGATTCTGAAGCAACTGCATTGATCGATCAAGTTGCTGAGGAAGGAGATACGATAGGCGGAATCGTGGAAGTGCGCGTGGAAGGATTGCCATTTGGTTTAGGGACACACGCCCAGTGGGACCGCAAGCTCGACGGACGTATTGCTCAGGCTGTGATGGCGGTGCAGGCCATCAAAGGCGTTGAGATTGGCTTGGGTTTTGAAGCGGCTCGACGAAAAGGTTCGCAGGTTCATGATGCGATTCAGTTCGATGCCAGCCAGCGCGAAGCGACACATCTGGGCTATGTTCGTCCGACCAATAATGCTGGTGGTTTAGAAGCGGGGATGACCAATGGTCAGCCGCTGATTGTTAGAGCTGCTAAGAAGCCGATCAGTACGCTGCGTAAACCGCTTGACTCGATACGAATGGATACCAAGGAATCTCATCGCGCTAGCTACGAGAGAAGCGATGTGTGTGCGATTTCCGCGGCTGCGATTATCGTCGAGCATGTTGTTGCATTCGAAATTGCTGCAGCGTTGGTGGATAAGTTCGGAGGTGATAGCGTTATTGAGATGAAAGCACGCTACGATTTGTTTCAAAAGATGGCCAGAGAGATTTAGACCAGCGAGTAACTCGGGCAAGAGAGTCGAGGGACTCAGGCAGATAAGGATATCTGTTTGTTTAAGTTCAATGAGATCAAGCGTTGAATAGGAATTGGCTACCATGGACGGTACGCTGACCAGCAAAAAACAAAACAGTCGAAAGGCGGTTCTTCCGCAATGGCGGTTGCATGAGAGCACCCGCAAGCTGGCCTGTCGCGCCCTGGTTCTATTCTTTGGATTGCTCCCTACGCTCCTTACGCTTATTTGGTGCGGCCTATCTTTTCTTCCTCTCTATCGACAGTGGCAAGGGAATACCTGGCAGAAGACACTCGAGCAGCAACTAGGTTTTGACATTGAGATATTTCAAGCTCTGTCCCTCGGCCCTCGGCAAGTTCAATTGCAAAACCTAGAGTTGTTCAACCCAGAGACGCATCAAGCGATTGCTTCCATCGATTCAGTTTTGCTAACTCGATTTGACGATGGATGGGAGATGCAAGTTGGTACCGTAGAGTTACAATCTTCCGAGTTTCTCAGCTCCGCGAAGCAGCTTCATGATCGATTGCTTTGCGTCCCGAGAGAGGATGGGATCTTGCTGCGATTGAATATCGATCAATTGCGAATCCAAACAGAAATTGCAAGTCCTCAAGTCTTTAGCGAATTTCAGGTAGAGTGGTCGAGCCACCAGAACGAATCGTTATTGTCAGTGCGAGCCTATCATAACGGTGATAAGAAGTTGTCCGACAAGGTTCTCGTTCGTGCAACTCGATCGCATGAATCAAGTCGTCCTCGCACACAGTGGCTATTTCGCAGCGGTAGCAGTGAGATCAGCGCGACGTTGCTGAGTGCGATTTGGCCTGGAGCAGCAAGGCTTGGTGAAAACGCATGCTTTAATGGCGATGTACGAGCCGAGATCGGCGATGAGAGCATGACCTTTTCAGTTGATGGTCGTTTGGATCGAGTAAGTTTAGACGAGTTGACTCGAAAGCTCCCGCAAGGGCTAGCTGGTAGTGGAAGGATCGATGCTTTTCGAGCGACGGTTCGAGATCATCAACTGGTGCAGGCGTCTGGTCAGTTGACGGTCGCCGGGGGTGGAAGTTTGCATCGAACTTGGCTGCTGCGAGCAGGAAGCATGCTGGGGTTGCGATTGCGCGATGGTTTGTATACCAAGGGGCCGACGTTCGTACACTTTGATCAAATGGTTTGTCAGTTCGATTGGGATCGGGACGGCTTGCAACTGCAAGGGCGATTGCCACCGATTGAGTTGGCAGCGAGCGAGAAACCAATTTCAGGTGTGATTGCGATCGATGGGTTAGGTCCTCTGTTCGCCGATGCTGGTACGGAACCACAGCAAATCCCTAGAGCCAATAGTTGGCAAGTTGTCCAATGGCTAACCGAAGTTCCCGACGCAGCGGCAACACCTTCTCAAGTGATGGCTGCTCAAGAGGTGGCTGTTCGATTGGGGCGGCATCTCCCCTCCCCTGCTCCACCCCGTCCCGCTCTGGCATCACCGGTGCTTCAAGCGAGCCAATCTCCCTAACGACGGCGAGTGGTTTATGTAAGTCACAGAAATAATTCGATGACAGCGTGAGGAAGATGTAATCTGGAAATGCGGATGCAAGGATCTTTGGCAAGTTCCTTTACGTTGTGGGATTGGAGGTTCTTGTAAGCAACCAACCACCGATGATCAAGAGTAACTGGCTAGCCACAAAGCCGGCTAACAGCATCAGTACTCCGCTGGTGAATCCGTAGCTGTGCAGGCCGATACCGAGTTGATTGGTTCCGAACCAACTCCAGGCTGTGATGATGTTGCCTCCGATGGCGAACAAAGCGAAGCCTCGTGGTCCAACCCAACGATCCCAACGAGCATGGAGAAGAGCCGCGTTCCAGAGCACAATCATCAGAGCTCCGTTTTCTTTCGGATCCCAGCCCCAGAATCTTCCCCAACTATCATCTGCCCAAAGTCCTCCGAGAACCGTTCCGATAAAGCTAAAGAACAGAGCGAAGCAAACAACACCGTAGGTCATGCGGTAGAGATTCTCTTGCAAGGATCGGCTGGACTCGTTTCGATTCTCGGGCGAGGTTTGATCATAGCGACTGTACGCGCGATGAATCACTGCGATGATCGCTAGGAAACCAGCGAGAAAGGTTGCACCATAACCCAACGTCACTGAAATCACGTGCGTTGTTAGCCAGAACTGTGTATCGAGAACAGCTTGCAGAACATGCATCGTGTCACCGGTATCCAAACCATAGGCAACCATCAACGATCCAGCTCCTGTGATCGCTGCTACCAGATTACCGATTCCTAAGCGGAACATAGACTCGATAGCCAAGCCTGCAATGACGCATGCCCAACCGATGAAGACTGCCGAAGAATAGAGGTTTACTACCGGTGGTCGGCCCGTCAAGTAAACACGACTGATGATCGCAAAAGTATGAATGATAAGGATTGCCAGGAGGAACCAGAATACAAAGCGGTTGATCGGTTGGTTCCAAACCAAGAAACTAAAGAAGCACACGAAGATCGTCATCACATAGAGCCACTTTGCTAGGTCGGTAGGATTGAACTTGTTGAACCAAGCTTCGTAAGCGGCTTTGGCACTTGCTTTCTTAACTTCTGGAAAATCGTTGATCGTCGATTTGTATTCTTTGACTGCCGCGTTGAAATCACGACCCGATTGGCTTGAATTTGCGATTACATCGGTGAAAGCAAGAATCGCGGGATTGGGTTCAAAACTTTTCTCTCCCTGACTTGCAGCCGAAAAAATTCGATCCCGCAAAGCGCTTACCACGGCAGGATAAAGAGCTTGCCAACTGGGCGTGTCCGTAGCTTCATTGGTTGCTTCCGCTTTTGGATCGATCGCTTTGTTGGGAGGAATCATTGCAGGCGGGTTACTGCTTTCCAGTTGCTGGGATATCTGCATTACACGCTGAATCTGCTGAAAGAACTGGTCGCGATCAGAGTCTTCAGAGCCTAGTGCGGGTAGTTGTGGAGTTTGGTAGCTGAACCGGAGCAGATTAAAGACCATTAGCTTTTGATTGATCTCAGTAAGTTTCTTGTCAGCGAAACTTAATTGATCTTGTGGAATCTCACTTTCACGAATCTTCTGCATCTGTTGTTCCAGCTTAGGAAGGCCCGGTTGTAGTTCGTTAAAGCTGTAGCGGTGTCCTTCATGTCGTTCAAGATCGAAAAGGTCAACAACTTCCTTAGCATCGATACGGAAAACGGGAGCCGAATCGACCCAATCTTCGCCGGCGATCACTCCCATCAACCATTGTGTTGCGGGAATTGACTTGGTTCCGAAGCCCATCGACTTGGCAAACGCACTTGCTTCAGGGTTGGGCATATAGACCGCAGATCGACTGCCTAAGTATTGCAGTGTATTGCGAGCGACCGTGTCGAACGGCTTGATGCGTCCTTCGTGAAGCACGGGGATAGTGCCGAGCGTTGCCCAGTCATGATCGGCTGGTTGAGGAGACTTTGGCACTGCACCGCGGTAGGCAAAGAGCGCAACCAATAAGACGGCGAGAATCGGACTGACCAAAGATTTCCATGAGGAGGTTGGAGTGGTAGTGGTTTCCGTCTCGATTGCCTTGCGATTCTTCTTCGACTCTTTCTCGGTGACCGCTGGAGTGACAACTGGCGCGTCGCCCAAATGAAGGCGATCATAGCGATCGGCAAAGCGAAGAAAGGTTCCGCCGAAATGAGCGAGCATGCCCCAAAACGCGAGAACGCAAGATACATAGGGAATC
>JBEGUT010000351.1:0-5108 GCA_041178745.1 Planctomycetota bacterium
TCGTCACTGGTGACCAAGTCGATACGGTCGGTCGAGTCGTCGATTTTGCTGAATTGAAGACGCGGTTTAAGGGCTGGATCGATACCCACTGGGATCACAGTTTTCTGATTTCCCACGAAGATATGAACGCTCAGCAAGCACTGCGTATGGTGCAGCCGATGCGTTTCTTTGTAATGCCCTACAATCCAACTGCGGAAAATATGGCGCGTTATCTTCTCGAACATGTCGCCCCGGATGTACTGATGGGAACCGGTGCAAGAGCAACTGCGGTGCGGATATGGGAAACCGATGAATCCTATGCAGAGGCATCTATCGATACTCGGGGAGAGATGCTTGCTTCAAGCAGCTACTCTGACACTTCAGAAATTTAACCCCGCGCAATAGTCCTTTGTGCAAATCGTTTAAGTTCTATTAGGAGTCAAACCCCCGATATTGCGCTGCTGGAATCCAGAGGGTTCTTCCCTGGACTGGAAGGATTTTCTCGATTTGCTGTTCGCTGTTAATTGGGGCGATGCCTAAATCTTCCAACTCCTCGGCGTTCAGATCCGATTGCAGGCAGATTCTGCAATTCGGTGAGTATTCAGCGAGCAATGACGCAGCCAAAGTGTCCAATTGATAATCCTTCGCCAATTGTTTTTCAATGGTTGCAGCGGACTCGAGTCCTGTTAGGCGACGGAGCGATGAGCTTGGTGAGATTTTCAGATGGGAAAGAATGACTATAGTTCCCTTATTCTTTACAAGCGATTTCGCTAGATAGAGTGCCCGAGCAACATTCTGCCAAGTCTGCTCGTTGACACCGCCGTCGATCGCAGCGATGACCACGTCACAAGGTGCCTGCGGCGCGATGGAAAGTCGCGACGCAATCTCGTTGTCGCTTTCTTTCTTGACAGCACCTGGAGTGCCCACCAAGAACGAGGCAATATTGCCATGACCAGCGGGACAAACTTGTAAGATGCACTGAATCCCCAACAGCCACGAAGTCTGCTCAGCATCTTCGCGTCGTTTAATTTGATCGGCCTTTGAACCAAGCTGTGTCAGCGAACTGTAATGTTTGATCGTCTCATTGTCGGCAAATAGTGGCGAGATTCCGGATACTCCGCTGTAGGCGATCGATGAAGAAGCTCGATAGCAACTGATCGGCAAGACAAGATCCGCTTCCAATAGTCGACGATTGATATAAATCGGAGATGCGTCTTCTTCGGTTGCGGCAAGATAGCCGAGTTCGCCCGGTTGTTCAGGCTGGTGCATATAGCAAGCAAGCTTCCCCTGAAGTTCAGCAGGAAACTGATTGCGACATTGATCCAGAACGGCCGCATCGCAAGGAGATAGGACGACAGAGATGTTCTCTAACTCGGCACCATGCTTGAGCAAATAATCTACGACAGCGTGGATGACTTCGTTCAGCTTGGGAATGGAGGAGTCGACAGCAATGGCGATACGATCTCCTGGTACCATCGCTGAGGCGAAAGGTGGAAAGTCGCGAGGAGCGTCCAGCGCACTCTCCACCGCTGCGCTGATATCGAAGATCGGTTTCGCGATTCCAGTATTCAGCTTCGTGCGATCGCCACCGGCTAAAAGCTCTACATCACGTGAAGCGAGCATATCTTTGATCATCGTCGCGATACCTTTACCAACTTTTAAAAGTTCAATTATTACAGCGATGCTTCTTTGGGGAAACGTGGCCCCGTAACGCTGCGCTATAACCCTGCGAAACATAAGAACATGCTCGCACCCTTCTCGCCTCTCCCCAGCGAACCATGACTAGCTTCTGCGATCATCACTACGACTAGTTAAAGATCGCCGGGAGAATTGTAGAAGCTGGCTCGTTGATGCAACTATGAAGGAAACTTCGATGACTGCCCTTTGTTCCGGTTATTCTGATTATTCCCTAAGATTCTATTTCGTGGTACGGGAGGTTAATACCTGAATGATCGGACTAGACAAAATAATCGCAACCGGAAAAAGGTAATGGCTAGGAAAACAATAACATAGCTACGCGTCCCCGTCATTTCCTGTCGAAAGATGAAGACGTAGTCAGGTTCAGCACGTGAACCGCTTCAATCCTTTGCTCTTTCATGCTCCTTCGACCAGCAAAAGAAGCTAAAACGCAGACTGGCGGGAGTAAGCAAAGACCATTGTCTTGAGGCTTTCCTTTTCGTGCTTACAGAAAGTTAACTTTTTCGGAGATTTCTGAAATGCGATTCGTTCTTCCTTCCTTGATGGCAGCTTTCGCTCTTTGTTTGAGCGCTGCAAACGTAGAAGCTGGTTTGTTCGGCGGATGCGGTCTGGGCTGTGGCTCGGCCTGCGCACCTGCTTGCGAACCTGTTTGCGAACCAGCTCCAGTTGTTGCTTGTGATCCATGTGCTCCAGCTTGGGGCGGTTTTGGTCATCACCACAACGGTTTGCTTCATAAGTTGTTCCACAAGCACAGCGATTGCGGATGCGACGCTGCTCCTGCATGCGATGCATGTGAACCAGCTCCAGCACCAGCTTGCGATGCTTGCGATCCATGTGCAGCACCTCGCCACAGCCACCTGAAAGATTTGTTGGCTCGAATCAAGGCTCGCCATGCAGCTCGTCATGCATGCTGCGATGCAGAGCCAGCTTGTGGCTGCGAAGCTCCAGTTGCTGCTCCTGCTCCTAGCTGCTGTGGCCAATAAGGCTCGCAGCGTGCCGATGGAAATCATGGTCATCCAGGGGGGACTGAAGTAGAGCTACCTGATGCGCGACACGGCGGTTACGCAACCTCACCCAGGAAGGTTATCTTGTCCTTTTCAGCTAGTTTTCACAGACCTTCAAATCCAGATTATCCCCGGCCAATCCGAGGTACAAAACCCGCTGGTTCAGCAGAATCAGCGGGTTTTTTGTTTTTCCGTAGATTCAGGGGAATGCTAGCCCCTTCTGTGGCTTGCCAGATTGGCTTCAAAGTATTAGCTTCAATCGTTGTAGAAGCATGGAACATGCTGTATTCATGCCGTGTTGAAGGATGCCGATTTCAGCGAGTCTCATTTTCCGATGGTTACCGTCGATCGCACCAGCCAGCTACCAGATGACCAGAGGGTCGTTATCACCGGGATTGGTTTAACGTCTCCTAATGGAAATGATCTAGAAACCTATCGACATTCTCTGCTGGAAGGCAAAAGTGGTGTCACCGAGTACGAGATTCGTTACCTCGGAAAGACGCTCGCTGGGATTTGCAAATTTGAGCAGACGAAGTATCAATCGAAGAAAGATCTTCGCCGAGGCACAAGAGCCGGTAGCGTTGGTATTTGGGCTGCCAACGAAGCAATTCAACGCAGCGGAATCGATTGGGCCAACACAGATCGCTCGCGCGTCGGCATCTACATTGGTGTGACTGAACATGGCAATGTCGAAACCGAGAACGAAATCTATCAGATCAAAGGTTACGATTACGACACTCAATTTTGGTCGCATCATCACAATCCTAGAACGGTTGCCAACAACCCGGCGGGGGAAATCGCCCTAAACCTTGGCGTTACCGGCCCACACTACACGATCGGTGCAGCTTGCGCAGCGGGCAATGCAGGTTTAGTCCAGGGAGTGCAGATGTTGCGATTGGGTGACTGCGACTTGGCTATTTCCGGCGGAGTCTCGGAAAGCATTCATACGTTCGGAATTTTCGCGAGCTTTCGTAGCCAAGGAGCTTTAGCGACTCACGACGATCCCACCAAAGCATCCAGACCATTCGATCGCGATCGCAATGGCATCGTCGTGTCGGAAGGAGCTTGCTTGTACATTTTGGAACGGCTGAGCGATGCCAAGAAACGCAATGCGAATATCATCGCCGAAATCGTGTCCTATGCGATTAACACCGATGCCACCGATTTTGTGTTACCCAATCCGGAGAGGCAAGCTCAATGCGTTGAACTAGCCCTCAAAAGGGGTGGACTCAATGCAGGCGATATACAGATTGTCAGCACTCATGCAACGGGAACTTCCAGCGGAGACTCCCAGGAATGCGAAGCGTTGCGAAAAGTCTTCGAGAAGGCCGAGGGAATTCATTTTAACAACACCAAAAGCTTTATTGGACACGCTATGGGGGCAGCCGGTGCTCTCGAACTGGCGGGCAATATCCCCTCATTTACCGACGGGGTATGCCATGCAACCATCAACGTCGACAACCTAGATCCTGAATGTGCCTTACCAGGGTTGGTTATGAATTCCGCGCAGGAAATCGGGCCTGTCCGGTATATTCTCAATAATTCCTTTGGAATGCTTGGGATTAACTCCGTGGTGATAGTTCGCAAATTCTGAGTGCCTCGGGGTATTCTTAGAAAGCGCCGTTTCGGATACGATAATGGCCGAAAGAAAATGACCTCCACCAAAGGGTTTGGTGCAGTTTGTTTGACACGGGACCAATCATCGTCCGGCGACTCAAAGCCGGAGACAATAAGACGCGAACGCTTTTCAGAAAAAAGGGATGTGTCGATGACGCCAGCTGAGATTCGTGATGAGATTCTGGATATTCTCAGCAAGGTCGCGCCAGATGAAGATCTGAGCGATCTGGAGGATGCTAAGAATTTCCGCGAGCAGTTAGAGCTTGATAGCATGGACTTCTTGGATATCGTATTGGAGCTGAAACGTCGCCATCGCGTTTTGATTCCTGAAGAAGATTATGGGAATCTAGCAAGCATGGCCAGCACCGTAAGCTACCTGGAACCGAAGATGCGGGACATCGTTAAAACATAGCGAGACCACGGTGGAAGAGTTCGATACGATCATTATCGGCGCCGGCATGTCAGGTTTGGCTGCCGGTATACGTCTGGCTTACTTTGACCAGAAGGTTTGTATCCTAGAACGCCACAATACAATTGGTGGTCTCAATTCTTTTTACCGCATGAACCATCGTGACTACGACGTTGGACTGCATGCGGTAACCAACTTCGTTGGCAAAGGAGCAAAACGAGGCCCCATCGCTAAGTTGCTTAGACAACTGCGTTTTAGTTGGGATGACTTTCAACTCCGCCCTCAACTTGGATCATCCATCGCTTTTCCGAATGTAACGCTTGACTTCAATAACGACATCAACCTGCTTCGGTCGGAAATCGCCGCGAAGTTCCCGTCACAGCGTGATGCTTTCGAAACCT
>JBEGUT010000352.1:0-5094 GCA_041178745.1 Planctomycetota bacterium
CACTGGAGCATCCGCGAAATCCACTGGCAATTCTGTAATGTTATTTCGTGGTTTCTAAACCCGAAACGAAGCGTTGTTCTGAGTCAATGTTCTTTCGTTGGAAAGGCGATGAACTTGGAAAGAGTTGGTAAGGATGTGCATCACATACCGGACTTGAGTCGAAAATGTTTTGCGGTAGATGACTTTTTGTGAGCGAGAAAAATTCTCAGGGTAGAGCATTGGTACCGAATCAACTTGGAAATGGGCGAGCAATAGGCTCAGGAGACCGTGAACCAAGAAGTGGAGTTTCTGCGACTGGGCCGTGTCATTGCAGACGGAAATTGCAGTTTTCCAGCCACTTCGGTTGTTTGTTTTGTGGAAAAAAGGTTTAGCTACTATTCACTGGTGGGATGTGAACTCAATAATTGCCTTCCACCAAGGTAGTTATCATCAGCGAACGGTAAGAGGTGAGGTAGCGATGAGAGTTGTGAGTTCGTGTATTCTTCTCGTCATTTGGATTTCGGTTGGTGCTTTAGTCTCTAGTTCCAAGGCGCAAGAGAGCAGTGATGGTAGTGTCCTGCCGTTTCCCGTAACGCCATCGGCATCGGTTGCGGGTGAAACCATTCAGACCTCCAAGATGAAATGGAGAAAAGAGCCGAGTCGACTGCCGGCTGATGCACCGAATATTCTGATTGTCCTACTAGATGATGTTGGCTTCGGTATTTCGGATACGTTTGGTGGCGAAGTGAGGACACCAACTTTAAGTCGTCTTTCCAAAAGTGGTTTGCGATATACGGCTTTTCATACAACCTCTATCTGCTCTCCGACACGTGCGTCGTTATTGACCGGACGCAATCATCATCGAGTAGGAAATGGAACGATCGCTGAGAGAGCGAGCGACTTCGATGGTTATACGGGAATCATCCCAAAATCATCTGCCACTCTGCCAGAAGTATTGCACTACTATGGTTATCGTTCTGCGGCGTTTGGGAAGTGGCATAATACACCAGCCAATCAGACAACGAGTATGGGGCCGTTTGATCGTTGGCCCACAGGTCATGGTTTTGATTACTTCTATGGTTTCTTGGCTGGTGAAACTTCGCAATGGGAACCGCGTCTCTACGAAAACACAACGCATATCGAACCGTCTGAGGATCCGAAATATCATTTGACTGAAGATTTGGTCGATAAGGGATTACGATGGCTTAAGCAGCATCAAGCTTTTAGTCCCGATAAGCCTTTTCTGATGTACTGGGCGCCTGGAGCCGTGCATGGTCCGCACCATATCTCGGCTGAATGGGCCGATCGATATAAGGGTAAGTTCGATGATGGTTGGGATAAGTATCGTGAACGTGTTTTCGCAAGACAAAAGCAGTTGGGAGTTATTCCACCGCAGACGGAGTTGACGCCGCGGGACAAAACACTTGCATCCTGGGAGTCGATCCCCGAGTCGGAGCGACCTTTCCAGCGACGTTTGATGGAAATCTATGCGGGGTTTGTGGAGCATACGGATGCTCAGGTTGGTCGTCTACTCGATGGTCTCGATGAATTAGGAGTTAGAGACAACACGGTTGTGTTCTATATCTTTGGTGATAACGGCTGCAGCGCTGAAGGTCAGAAGGGAAGCATCAGTGAATTGCTTGCTCAGAATAATATTCCCAATACGATTGAGCAGCAGTTAAAGGCGCTGGATAAAATTGGTGGTCTTGCCACGCTGGGAAGTCCTAAGACCGACAACATTTTTCACGCGGGCTGGGCTTGGGCTGGTTCGACGCCGCTAAAGTCTACGAAACTTGTTGCTGCGCATTTTGGTGGAACGAGGAATCCGATGGTGATTTCTTGGCCCAAGAAAATCAAGGCGGATAACAAGAATCGCCAGCAGTTTCATCACGTCAACGATATTGTTCCGACCATCTATGAGATCGTTGGAGTCAATACTCCGAAAGAGGTCGCTGGTTTTGCTCAGGATCCTCTCGATGGTGTCAGCTTGGCGTACACGTTTGACCAGCCGGAGGCGCCAACTCGCAAAGAAGTGCAATACTTTGAGAACAATGCGAGTCGTGGTATTTACCACAAGGGTTGGTATGCCTGTACCTTTGGTCCGTTTGTTCCCTGGGACACGCCTTCTACCGAGGAGCGGCTAAAGAAATGGGATGCCGAAAAAGATGTGTGGGAACTCTATCAGTTGGATGATGATTTTAGTCAGGCGAAAGATTTGAGCGAGAAGTTTCCAGAGAAGTTGCAGGAGTTGAAAGGTCTATTTTTGGAGCAAGCTCGAAGCAATAAGGTATTACCGATTGGTGGTGGCCTCTGGACTCGATTTCATCCAGAAGATGGTGTCAGGAGTCCCTACAGAAAATGGAGCTTTGATGAATTCACGGAACGAATGCCTGAGTTCTCAGCCCCTCCACTCGGGAAACGTAGCAATCAAGTTAGCTTGATTGTGGAAACCAAGAAAGAAGACCAAGGCGTGTTGTATGCGCTCGGTGGATCCAGTGGCGGTGTTTGTCTGTATTTGAAAGATGGCAAGCTGACTTATGAATACAACATGTTGATTCTTCAGCGTACTGTAGCAACGACCGCTGGTTCGCTGGAACCAGGAAAGCATGAGATCGAAGTTACCGAGACAATCGCCGAACCGGGAGCGCCGGCAGAGGTCGTGGTCACGCTTGATGGTAAGCAAGTCATTGCTACGACTGTTCCCCAAACGGTACCAGGGGCTTTTACGGCCAGCGAGACACTCGATGTGGGGGCTGACTTAGGAGCAAGAGTTTCAGATGAGTTTTCTCGAGAGCAATCGAATCGTTTCACAGGAAAAATGATCGAAATGACCGTGGAGCTAAAATGATGCTCTAGGGGTATAAATCGACTCTGGAAATGTATCGGCTTTACCGGCGTCGTTTCTGATGACGAGAGTTGAAAATCCCTAAGCAACTGTGAAGGGTGATACTAGCAGGGATCCTAGAAATGACGGTTAGGATTCGGAATAGAAAGCTCAGGTTGCCGTTAAATCACAGGGAGATGTACCCCTCTTCCTGCAAGTCGCGTGATCTATCGCCCCTTGAGGATCTGATGGTGCCCTTTCAGAAACGAGTGGCGAATCTACGGTTAATTAGCCATTTTTACTTCTAGTGCCCTTTAAGTTGTGGGATCTTCGAGGGAAAAAGATTTTTCTGAGCAACTTTCGACGGCAGGTTGCGATAAACGAAGATATTTCAGATTCAAGGAGAGTGATTTCTACTCTGGGAAGACGATATCCATGGCTCAATTTCTAAGATCTGCTCAAGGCGCCGTTATTTCCCAAACCAACATTACTTGTGATGTCGGACGGAGCTTAGATATCGCACTGATGGATTATGAGGAATCGCCGGGAGTCGAGATAAGTGTATCGGCGGAAGTGAGCAATACATGTGCGGCCGTTCCCCGTAATATCATCGACAAGAAACGAATTTGGAGATTGACCCCGAATGTCTGTGGGACAGTGAGAATTGTCGCTCGTAATTCCGCCGGAGCAACTTTAGATTGGTTTGAGTTGTCGGTGGCCGAGCACTCCGCTAACCAACAAGACCTTCGCATGCGAGTGATTCGATTAGCGGAGTCTCTTGTCGGCAGTCATTATTTGTGGGGTGCTGCTGGTGCATGTCCTGGGCAAAGTAACGGAAGTCCTGGACGGCCAGGGTCGGTAAGACTTGTTGAAAACCGTTTTGATCCGGCGAATCCGTACGTGAATGCTGCAAGCTGTTCCGTAACGGACTACCACGTCTGTTCAGGGCGCTATCGCGAAGTGAATGGAACCGTCGTTCAGCCTACGGATCCAAACTTACGTACATTCTTGTCGAGTATCGAGCGCGAGCCGCCGACTGCATGGCGGAGCCCCAATGGTTTATGGCCGAGAAAGATGCAGGGAAGCACCGTGGCCACGCAAATTGTCTGGGGAGAAAGCTGTGTTGGGGTCCGGCATTTCGATTGCGTTGGATTTGTCAACTACTGTCTATCGATGGTTTTGCACCAACGCATTCAGTCCTCGATTGCACAATACAACCGAGACACAACTGCCGTTCCAGCTGGGGAGCGAATACTACCTGCTGATATTCTAACCCGAGGTGATACCCATATTGGCTTTGCGACTGGGGATGGATTTGCTATTCATGCATCCGAATCTGCAAAAGGTGTGATCAAAAGCCCGATTGGCAGATGGACTCGTATTGGAAGGCGGTTCCAGTAGCCGCTTCGGTTTTGACTAGTGGCGGGAAGTGATTTGTTGACCAAGATATCCGCGTTCTTAGCTTTAAAGGATTGGTAAGCTGTGTTTGAACCTATGGATTTTTTTCGAAATGGATATCCTCTTCAGTAGGAAAATCGACGGAGGGTGGTTACCGGAATCGATAGCCTTGGAACATAATGGCCGGAGTTGTTATTTTCTGCTGTTATGTTCTGTTTTGGGTGTCTGGTGGATTTCGGAAGTAGTGTAAATTCCTGGGATTACGTTATTGTCGGCGCAGGTTCAGCAGGCTCTGCCATTGCGGGTTATCTTAGTGCGCGCAATCGAGGAAAGTGTCTACTGGTCGAGGCAGGTGGTAATCCTCGTTCCTCGCAGTCTGTAGTACCAGCCTATTACCCGCATACCTTTCAGACGGATCTCGATTGGAACTATACGACAGTACCCCAGAGGCAGTTATCGGGTAGGCGGATGCACTGGCCCCGCGGCAAAGGGCTTGGCGGTAGTAGTCTCATCAATGCGATGATTTATTTGCCAGGGCCCAAAGAAGATTGGTCGCATCTGGCTCAGGCATGGAAAGCAGATATTGAATCTTTACGAAGAAAGCTTCCCCATCTTCGTCGTATGGAATCCTCGCTGATCGATAGCGCTTGGCCCATCCAACCGACACCAGAAGTCCATGATCTGAGCCAAGCTTTTGTGCAGGCTGCCTGCCAGTTGACCGGAAGGCCATCGTGCGACTTCTTGAAGAGTGATATTTATGAGGCTGGGGTATTTCCACGAAGTCAGTTTGCTGGTCGACGGGTCAGCGCATTTCATTGGCTGGCTTCCATTGGGCAACTGAATCGCTGGTTGACTGTTAAGTCTCATTGCAGCGTATCCAAAATAATCCTTCG
>JBEGUT010000353.1:0-5069 GCA_041178745.1 Planctomycetota bacterium
ACGTCTTTCAGCAATCCTTCGCAAACTTGCTCGCAGTGCATCAGGACTGATCGGCTTTAGAAGATAGTCGTAGGCTCCCTGCCGCAGAGCCAAAATCGCACTATCGACGTCCGGGTATCCCGTAACAACCACAATCGGGCAGTCCGGCGCTTGCTGCTTGATGATAGGCAACAACAACCCCGCATCGCCATCGGGCAATCTTCTATCGAGAATTACCGCATCGACCCGATCCCACCGAACATCACGAATCGCATCGCGCAACGATACCGCCTCGATTGCCTTGTAACCATCCATCGCCAGCAGCTCGCAAAGGTTTTCGCGAGTGTCTGCATCATCCTCAATGACCACGACAGTTAACGAAGGCCTTGCGTTGGTCATGGGATATCTACTGCCTTGAAATGATCCCCAGGATACCCCCGAGCTGAATCGATCAACCTACGTATATCAAAAGGCTTGAAGCAAACTTCCGCGATTACCGGATCCACCAAGCCAGCAACTTCATCTCGGAAGCCCGTCATTAATATGATATTTCGCCCTGGATATTTCTCTTGCATCCTACGAGCTAAAGCAATTCCATCTCCACCCGGTATCCGAAAATCAATAATAGCAGCCGTACATTCCAGATTTTCAATCAGTTTCTCCGCTTCGCTCATATGATGCGCAAGGTGAACAGAAAAACCGGCTTGCTCAAAAACCTCTTTCATGTTGTGACACAAATCGAGGTCGTCATCGACAACAAGCACCGAAGGCTCTACAGCAATATCTTGCAGAAGCGTCGACAGTTCGTTGATATTCAGAGGCTTGCTTATCACCTTTCTCAACTGCCCAACCGGCACAACTTGGCCTTGTTGCTCCACATCTAAGAAAGCAGTGATCAAAATGGTCACAATGCCTGGTAAAAGCAACTTTAATTTACTGGCTAACTCCAGACCATTCATGCCAGGCATACGGAAGTCAAGCAATGCGACGTCATACCTATTCTGCTCTGCAAGCTGGATCGCTTCGGCGCCCGATGATGCGACATGCACAACGTATCCGAAATGCTCAAGCACTTCTCGTAAATTCTCTAAGGCATCCCGTTCGTCATCAACCGCCAGAATTCTCAATACGGCTTTGCCTTTCTCGTTAACAGCGGACTTGTTCTCTGTCGACTGATTCATACCAACCTCTGCTCTCTTTTAGGGGACTGGTAAGTACACAACCCGTCATAGAACGATTCCTTCGAAAATTCGAGGTTGACACTGCTACTTGTGCTATATCTCAAAACGTAACCATCTCATAAAGTTTTGTGAACTACTCGTCGGAGGGTAATTTCAATCGAAATACCGTTCCTACGCTGGAGCTGGATTTAATCTCGACGCTGCCACCATGCCTCTCAAGGATCGAACGCACCAGCGCTAGTCCCAATCCCAGTCCGCGCGTTTTCGTTGTAAATAATGGCTCTAGCAACCGCGATTGAATCGATTCCGGTATCCCCGGCCCCTGATCGCCTACATCGATAAACACGCCCAACTCAGGCTTTGTTAACAATCCCACTTCAATACGTACAGAGCCCTTACCACCCATTGCTTCCATAGCGTTGGCGACAAGATTTCTCAATGCAATTCCGAGTTGTGCCGCATCTGCCGATACTTTCAAATCACGAGGCTCAATGTCCTTCTGTATTTCTCCGTGTCGCTCTGGAAAATTATCCCTAAGAGTTTCTTCAAGCCAAGGCGCAATTGAAAAATCCTTTTTCGCGGGAGGCCCCAAACGAGTGAACTCCGATAGTGCACTGATCGTTCGATTCGCTAAGGAAATCTGACGCTGCATGCGTTCCATGTGAGATTCGCGTTTCGCATCATCTAATTGAGCAGAGTTCTTCAGCAGATACAGAGAAGTTTGTAAAACATTGAGGGGATTTCTCAATTCGTGCGCAATTCCACCTCCCATCTGACCAATTGCAACCATTCTTTCGACTTGCTGCTGTTTGCGTAATAAACTGACCTCGTACGCAAGCTGAATGATTGCCAAGTCCAAATCCATCATCCGACTAATAGCGACTTCCGTTACTTTTCTCTGCTCTTCAGGTAACTGATCAGAAGATTGGATAATTCGCAGAATCCCGGTCCTAAGACGGCTCATGGCCACCTGCGTATAACTCTGCTCTAAACCAATCTCAACATGCCTTCCGCCAACCCTCCAATGCCTCCGAACATACTCCTGGTCATACGGTCCGGTAAAAAATTCATGGAGCCAATTCTTCAGCGTTGTTCGCAACCTCTCCACCTGCGACTGACCACCCTTTAGCACTGCCGAAACTTCTTTGTGCCTAGAAATCTCTTCATAAAAATCTTCTACCAATTCTTCAAAATGTGGTTCAACAATCGTCTTGACTGAATTGATTTGAAGACAATCCTCGTCAGTAAGCCCCACGTAGCTTCGCAGTAACCAAAACCTCTGCCACAACTCGACATCATCCATCGCCCTACTCGCCAACCATTTCTTGGTGCTCTATTCGTAAAAAACTCAACGCAAAAAACTCTAATTTCACCCGCGATCAAACACGCATGGCTGTTGAGAATGCTCCTTCTACCTAAGGAACAAACCTACCCTTCCCAAATATCCGCCCAAATCATCGAACTTTTAATTATCGATTATCTTTGTCTTCTTCGTTTCTCGACGGACCTCTTTTCCGACTCCCAAACCTGCCAATTGCCAAAGCATCACCCATCCCAACAATATTTGAAACGTCGTTAACCACAGATAGATTTGGTGACGCGCATAGAACCCTTCCTCCTGAAGCACCACCCCATTCTTGGCATCCAAAAGCCCATCAAGCCAAGCATGGCAAATTCCCAAGCTAACCAAAATCACCCCCATCAACCAACACGATAATCGAAGCCTCCAAGGACCTGTAAAGCCATGCCCAACCAGCAATGGCACCATCACTACAGCTCCCACTAGATTGAATCGCCATGCGACGATACGCGTTACAAAGCCTTGGTCCATCGCCCCCAGCAACGAACTTCCAGCCGGAACAACCAAAGCGGCATAGGCAGTTACCCCTCCGATCCAAAACGCGATGAGCAATAGAGCTAATCGATGTTGGATATTCGTCCGCCACCACTCCACGAAATCTTCCAAACCAGCCTCTCAGTCTCTAATCACGCAAGCAGGCCAATCCAACAACCGCTGAATTTACTCACATTGTGGCGTTGTCGCACAAACTCGCACCCTTGAACCGTGGATCGAAAACAAACAACTTTTTAAACACAGCATGTTTCGTTATAACACGTCGACGAGCAAAAACGAAAAAAGGGTATTGAAGTTTTTCAACTCCAATACCCTTCAGCTTTCAATTCGAATAAATTTCTACGGTCTTAGTTGTCGCTGCCGCCGTTACCACCAGCGCCACCTTCACCGCCAGGACGCTGGCCACGGTTTCGTCCACCGCGTCCACCCTGATCTCCTTCGCCGCCAGGGCCACCCTGACCACGACCACCACCAAACATGAATCCGCGGCCACCACGCATATCTTCAGGCGAAAGCTTGAATTCAGCTCCCTTGAGTTCCTCAAGCTTCTTCTTCTGGTCGTCGGTCAAAATGCCTGCATACTTCTCGTCCATCTTCTTACGCATTTCTTCCATCTTGGCCTGCATCGCAGTGCGGTCACCACCGCCACCACCAAACAATTCGCCCATGGCTGCCCGCATCTCTTCCATCACTTCAGTGCCCGTCTTTGTAACTTTTTCCTTCTGCTCATCAGTGAAAGAAAGCTCTTCCGTTACCAGCGGGTTGGTCAACACAGCCTGCATACCACTGTTCTGAATGTAGATGCCTAACAGACGGGACATCTTATCGGGAGGAAGAATCGACTCGAGTTCTTCGCGAACCAAATCGTTGGCCTTCTTCATGCGCTCCTGCATCTGCTGCATCATTTTGTTTCGATCTTCTTCCGACATGTCACGGAAGTTTCCAAAACCACCTTGACCACCAGGAGGTGCCATCGCCTCTCGAAGCTTATCACCAATCTTCTCCAGGGCCCCCTTTTCCTCATCCGACAACTTCAGTTCGCCTTGAACTTTTTCGTTGCGTAGCAAACCAAGCATGCCAGTGACGCCGCCGCCCCCACCGCCAGGCCCCATCATCATTCCGCCGCCAAAACCACCACGCCCGCCTTGCCCGCGGCCACCGCCACCTGGCTGAGCCATCAAAGTGCCAGCGCTCGAAGCGACAAGCACGACTGTCGCGAAAAATCCAGCCAACCAACTCTTTAGGGACATCGCCGCAATCTCCGAATGTGCGTATAGAAAAGCCGGGCCAAACATCTAGTCCGTACAGCAATGAAAACACCAAGGAACCTCTAAGGTATCGCGGTAGCTCAAGTAATTTTCAATGCCCCCATAATTTTTTTCCATTTTCTTTGAAACCAGCCATCGCAGAAGGAATCATCTGCCAACAACACCCCTCCTACCCGTCTCATTCGGGGGGTAAGGCAATCGCCATCGATAGACCGCCCCACAAATCACTTCAATTTCAGGTTTTCTTACAATCCCTAGGGCTCTCCGTATACCGAAGCCTTCTAGCCACAACTGAGTATTTACTACCCATTCTTCTCATTCGCTATTTAGCCAATCGCTGTTAAACTCTCCTAATCGCGATGAATTCCAACATCCCCATGGCCTTTGCCAAACTTCCTCCATATGAAACCAACTCTCACCAAGTCCTGCTCGCACCTGCACCACAAGCACTCAAAACTTCACCATTACCGCATTCCCATGCCGGCAAGTGTCCAACTCACACGAGTCCTCGCAACTCTTTTGCTAGGATATTCCTTCTTTAACGGGCAAACTTTATTTGCCGAAGAATCATCAACCTCCCCCGACCCAGTCGCCAGCACTCGCGTCTTGGAGACTCTCCAACAAATCTTAAAAGACTCCTCACCCACTCCCGAACAACTACAACCAATCGCCGCTACCCCGTTATCCAAACGGGATGCAAAGCAAGCCCTCAAATTGCTTCAAGACAAAACGATCGCCGTTGCTCGCGATACCCGCAAAAAAGAATTCGAAGATCGATTGTTAAAG
>JBEGUT010000354.1:0-5059 GCA_041178745.1 Planctomycetota bacterium
AAAGCCACAGGACCTCACAAATCAACCAAACAACCTGATCAAGACATATTACGAATGCTCTAGAAATCGCTGATGCATTGAATGGGAAAAAATGCTACCGACTCAATTCAGCCGGTCGGTTCCATCATCTGGCACGCACACTCACCTATTTCATGAGTAGTAGGGATTGCCTTCAATGCCCCAAACACTTGCAAAGCTAGCAACCTCGTGGCTGGTACGCCTCGGCGTACCGACGATCGCTATCGCCGGTATAGCGACGATCTACACGTCAACGCCTAGATCTATTCCTCACCCCATCCAGCAAGGTTCCATTGCAGAATCGACGAAACCCACGGATTCCGACGAGAATTCCATCCCAGATCACGCCAGCACTCAACCTCCAACCGATTGGCCAACAAGTGGCTTTGCCCCATCTGAACGCTCATCTCTTGGCAATAACACCGAAAAAGAAAGAGAATTAGGGAACGCACCTGCCCCACATGCCGTCTTGCCCCAACCCACACAGAATTCGGCATTAGAAAAATTCACCGACCAAACTGGTGCAAACCCTTCTTTAACAAAACCCTTGTACGCTCGCGACGCTAACGCAAAGGCTAATCATGCCCAACTTGACTTTGTACGCGTCTTCTATGCGACAGATCGAAACCCTGCCGATATTAAATCCTTGATTCCATGGGTATCAGGCGTAATCCCAATCGGTTTATCAATCCTAGCAACCGTTTGTATCATCTTCTGTTCTCCCTCGATGACGCGCAAGTGGTGGCCACTCATCTCCGTTGCCGGCTTTCTTGTGCTGAGTTTTCTCGGCCACAACCTGTGGATCAAAACATCTGGGCTCTATCGAATTTCATCGCGCTATGGTGTTCTCTTTGGTCCCCATCGATTTACTGCGTCCCGCAGTCAATATCCACTGCAACTCGGGTACTGCGATGTTTCAATTCCTCACAACCATGTTTCTGGAAAACTGGAAGCCCCGAAGTGGTCGAGATTTGAATGGACTGAAGACGAACAAAAACATGTTGTCCTCAAGACAATTGAACCGGCGAAGGAAGATCACTTCTTCAAGAAACTTTCCCAACAGCTCGCGACCGCACCCAAACAAGAAATACTGGTATTCATTCACGGCTACAACGTATCTTTCGCCGACGCTGTAAGACGCACCGCCCAACTCCATCATGATTTACAATTTCCAGGAAAACCGTTGTGTTACAGCTGGCCAAGCGCAGCAACGCTCAGCGGCTACTCCCGAGATGAAGCGACTGTCGGATGGACCGTCGCGCATTTAGAAAAACTCTTACTCGATTTGCGAGAGCGAGCCCAAGCTAAGAAAGTTCATCTGATCGCCCATAGTATGGGCAATCGCGCGTTGGTCGGAGCCCTTGAAAGGCTCATTCTACGAGTTCCTTCGTCAAGCGAATGGCTCGGACAAGTTGTTCTCGCCGCTCCTGATGTTGATGGAGGTGAATTATCCAATCGGTACCTCCCCACGATCGTACCCTGCGTCCAAAGAGTTACACTTTACACATCCAGCAATGACAAGGCACTGATTGTTTCGTCGACGATCCACGGGGCCAATAGGGCTGGAGTTGACAATCCGCGATCGCTAATTTTCAACGGCGTGGAAACGGTTGATGTCTCTCCGATCGACACGGGTCTGCTCGGTCATTCGTACTACGGCGAAAACCCGGAATTGATCAAAGACCTTCAAGCCATCGTGGAGCTCAATCAACCCGCTAGTCACCGAAATTGGCTGAAAGCCATTAATGCCTCCGACAACAGCGTTTACTGGACCTTTGACACCAGTCGCGTCGCCAGACAAAGCAATGAATCTACAACACCGGTGCGGCAATAGAACGGTCAACTCGGGAAGCTATCAGCGCAAGATTTTGAAAACCATCGAAAAATCACACTAAGACAACAAAAAAGAGAGGGCGTTTTCGTCCTCTCTTCTCTGTTAGCCATCATCGATCGTGATTCAAGCGACAAAGCACTTTAGGGACCGCTCCCTATTATTTGGGACCGTAGGAATCAGCAAAGACCTTCAGTTGTTCCTGCGCCGCAGTATTCTTCTCGCTCAGTTGATCGAATTCACCTTGCAGCTTTTTCATCGCCTCGTCGACTTGCGCCAATCCGGCATCGGTCTCTGTTTTAGCTGCCGTTTTTTCTTCAAGCTGTTTCTTCAGCGCTTCCATTTGCTGCTGGATTGCAGCCAATGCAGTAGCAAGTTCCGTCACCTTGGCCATCGCAGCGTCTCGCTGTGACTTTGTTTCCGTTACTTGCTTCTCCATAGCCGCAGATTGCTGAGCTAAGGCATCTGCCTCAGCCTTGAGTCGAACACCGGTTGCTTCGAATGCTGCCAAACCTGCTACGTTTTTATCCAACATAGCCTTAACTCCAGCTACTTTTGCCTGAGCTGCATCGTGCTGAGGCTGAGTCTTTGTCTTCTGCTCTACCAATGCGGGTAGCTTAGCTTTCGCTTGCTCTAAAGCCGTCGCCGCAGCGACTCGTTTCGCTTCTTGGTTCTTTTCTTCTGCTTCCAGCGGTGGAATCTTACCCGCAATCTCATCGCGTTCCGTCTTGGCCTTGGCGGTCTCAGCCTCTGCGGCCGCAACCTTTTGCTCTGCTGCTGCTACTTCCGCTTGCGCTGCAGTTTTCGCCGCTTCATCTGGAGCCGCAGCTAACTTTGCAGCAGCAGCATCTTTTTCCTGGCGTGCAGCAACCACCACAGCTTCCGTATCCTTAATTTTCTGCTCTCGAGTTGCAAGGATTTCTTTCAACGGCTTGATCGCCGCTTGCAGTTTCGCAACTTCGTCTGCCGCCGCTTTTGCAGCTGCATCTTGAGCCACGACTTCTGCCTCAACAGCAGCGACGTTCTTATTCAGCTCAGCCAAGGCTGCTGCCACTGGCGTGGCTTCTTGGGTTGCTGCCGTCAAAGCTGCCTGCAACTGCTCGATTACTTTCGCTAAGGGTGGAGGATTAGCGGCTATAGTAAATGTCTTGGTTGGATCATCGACTAACCAAGAACTTACATTACCATTCCAGTCACCACCAATAGCGCTTGCTGGATCTGCGGTCAAAGCAACTTCCAGAACTGCTTCAGACATCGCGGGCAAAGTTTTAATCGGATCTCCGTTAGGATTCCAAACTTTGACAACACGATCACGACCACCAGTGACCAGATTACCGTTTTGTGCAAAGGCCAACGAGGTTGCACCACCACCATGAGCGTTGATCTGCTTGATTTGCTTTCCTTCAACCATTTCCCAAAAGCGAACCGTTCCATCCAAGCTTGCACTAGCCAGAACATTGCCATCGGGACGCCATGCCACCTGGCGAATCTCTCCCTTATGACCGATTAGGTCCATGTATAGACGCCCAGTGTCCGCCTCCCAAACGATCAATCCATTGCTGCGGTCTGCCGAGGCTAGAAGAACTCCGTCGGGACTGAAACGCACTGCATAGATCCAGTCGGTATGTTTCTTGACTTCCCACATCAAATCGCCAGTCGCGGTCGAGTAGACTCGAACCATTTTCTGAGGACCTGCTACCGCAATCTTGCTATTGTCTTCGCTGAGATCCGCCGACAAAACGATATCCAATTCGTCGCCAACTTTGGCAATGCGATTGCCTGTCTTGACTTCGAACAAAACAGCGCAACCACTATGACTGTGCCGACCACCACCTACTAACAAAAGTCGACCATCACGACTGAAAGAAATCGACTGAGGTTCCCCTTCTGGAAAGGGTAATACACCCAACATCTCACCGGTTTGGCTGTGATAAAGAATCACTTGCTTTTGTCCCCCAACCGCAATGAGCGGTGACCAAGGACTAGCAGCCATTGCTGAAATTGCCGCTGCTCGAGGAGAGGTAACTACCGGTTGCAACAGCAAACTTGCTGGCATCGGTAACTCCCCATCAGGCTTACCCAAAGAGAAGTTCGCTAGAGCGGCATTACTTTTCTTTTTCTTCGCAGTCGATCCGGCGTTTTCAAGCATACCGGTCTCAATCCACTGCTTGAGCACATTCAATTTTGCATCAGCAAGTTTTTCCTGATTGGGCGGCATGAAGGGTTGCCCAACATGAGCGGTCAATTCCCACAGACGAGAGCTGTCTAAATCTCCCTCTGCCACAATCTCTCCACCCGATCCACCTTCCATCGTCGCGGCGAACGAGTCCAAAGCTAAGCCACCCTTCTTGTCATTCGAATTATGACAAGAGAGACAGTGATCTCTAAAGATCGGTTTGATGTGATCATCGTAAGTGATTTTGGCTGCTGCTGCATCCTGCGCCTGCAGTGACCCAGCTACTTGGAACAACATCACACTGAGGCCAAAGGCCCAAACGAATCGTGTCATCGTAGTCAAACTTTAAGATTGCGAATTAGTGGTTGAATATGAACTCTCGGCTATTGAGGATAACCCAGAAAACATCTTCCAAGCCTTGGTCAGGATTCGGTGCAGCCGCGACGAGTTTCGTTAGCGACTCCACTTCCGTTGCGGTTGGTTTACGGGTCAAGCAGCGAATGAACAGCCGCTCAATGATTTGATTCTGATCAAGCCCCTGCTCTTTCAGCTGGGCAATCAGACGACCTTGCTGGATTTTTCCGTTGGTTGCGTCTCCATTGATCAAATGTAACGCTTGGGAGAGCGAAGGATCAGTCGATGCTTCGCATGCACAAACCGTAGTACGCTGCGAGCGACCAAAGGTGTTCAGGAAATAGGTAGATGTTGCACCGTTTGCGATTTGAACTGCACGGGCTCCCAACGGCAAACCGCGGAACTTATCCTGCTTTTGAGTCACCTGGCTGATGCAATCCAAAACCTGTTCGGCCGGGATTCGGCGAGCCAACGCATGCGAGAAATTGCGTTCATCTTGCTTATTGGTATCGTTCGGAATAGTAGAACGCTGGTACGCGTTCGAATTGCAAATATCGCGAACCAGTTGTTTGAAATCGTATTTGTACTCGACGAACTTCTTGCCTAAAGCATCCAACAATTGAGGGTTGCTTGCAGGATTGCTGACGCGGAAGTCGTCCACCGGCTCAACAATCCCAACA
>JBEGUT010000355.1:0-5038 GCA_041178745.1 Planctomycetota bacterium
TGGTGAATGATTCGCAGGAGATTTTAAAAGTCCAGTCCTTGGATCTAACTTTCCTTGCTATAGGCGTTTCTATTCTGGTATAATCGGGGGGTTCGCTCCTCAATCAACCCACGACCTTTCCCGCCTAGGAGTTGTTTTGTTATGAGTTCAGGCTCGCGCGTTACGCTCTCCGGATCTTCCGAAACTTCGCCAACAGAAACGCCTTTTAAGGAATCAGCGGCTAATATGCAAAGACAGCGAAGGCTGGGCAATGTCGGTCAGCATAAGTCCAATCGTCGGCAGTTTCTCGCGACCATGGCAACCGCGACCGCTGCTGTCGCGACCGCTCCAACATTAGCTCGCGCCCAAGACGCCAACAGCAAGTTGAACATCGCCATCATCGGTGTCGGTGGGGCGGGTGGATTCAAGATGGATCATATTGCACGGTCCGAGAATATTGTCGCCCTGTGCGATGTCTCCGAAGCTGCCATGAACGTCGCAGCAGCCAAGCATCCCAATGCAAAGAAGTACACCGACTACCGTAAACTCTACGAGCACGCCAGTGAATTCGATGCTGTAGTGGTCAGCACTCCCGAGCATACACATGCCTTTGCTACGCTCCCGGCCTTGCAGTTAGGGAAGCATGTGCTGTGCGAAAAGCCGTTGGCTTACAATATTTGGGAGACACGCGTCATTCGAGAAGCAGCGGCGAAGACTAAGTTAGCAACCCAGATGGGTATCCAGATTCATGCGGGCGACAATTATCGACGTGTTGTGGAACTGGTGGAGAGTGGCGCGATTGGTCCAGTGAAGGAAGCCCATGTATGGGTTGGTCGTGCCTGGGGCTGGCAATCGGATGAGGCAGCAAAGAAGAATCACGACTTGGTAAGTGTGCGTGAACGGCCCGAAGGATCCAGTCCTGTTCCGCCAGGACTCGATTGGGATTTGTGGCTTGGCCCAGCCCCCTATCGTCCGTTTCATGAAGTCTATTTCCCTGGGCCGAAATGGTATCGCTGGTGGGATTTTGGCAATGGGACGATGAGCGATTTAGGGTCTCATTGGAATGACCTAGCTTTTTGGGCCCTCAAACTACATGCCCCACTGACCGTGGAAGCTTTCGGTCCTGTCGCCCACGCGGAAATCGCACCCGCCTCAATGCGAGCCGTTTACGAGTATGGTGCTAGAGGCGATTTGCCACCGGTAACCTTGACGTGGTATCAGGGAGAAGAGAAACCGGAGATCTGGAAGTCCGGTGGTATTCCGCAATGGGATAGCGGGGTGCTTTTTGTTGGCACTGAGGGACGCATGATTCTTTCCAACTACGATAGTCATCTCCTGTTGCCTGAAGCGGTATTCAAAGAATTCAAACGTCCAGAACCATACATTCCAAAGTCGATCGGCCATTACGATGAATGGGTCAGGGCTTGCAAGACAGGAGAACCTACCACTTGCAACTTTGAATATTCAGGTTGGTTGACCGAGGCGAACCATTTAGGCAACGTAGCCTTCCGAGTGGGTGAAAAAATTCACTGGGATTCGGCTAATATGAAGGTGACCAACACCGACAAAGCAGCACCTTTTATTCGGCGAGAATACCGTAAAGGCTGGAACCTCGCTTAATGGTTTGCTGTAGCGAAATGGGGGATTTCGTTGGGCCATCGCGCAGCTCTGCGTCGATGGTCGATGGAATCTCGGTTGTCGTTACAATCAATCGGTCAAGTGAAATCAACGTGGCTCAATAGAAGAGAATGGGCGCAAGAGGCCTCTTTCATGATGAATTTCAGATTACTGAAGTGCCTATCCTGTGCAGGCTGTTCGTTCTTTCTTTGGCCGTTTCTTGTCGGATGCCTCTTGTTAGCGACAGGTAATTCATCATGGAGTGTTGCAGAGGAACCTGTAAAGACGATTAACGCAGAAGGTACCGAAGAGTTTTTTGAAACGCGTATTCGTCCCGTGTTGGTCGATGTCTGTTTGCAATGCCACAACGAAACGAAATCGTCCGGCGGCTTTCAAGTTGTCTCCCGAGAATTGCTTCTCTCTGGAGGAGATTCCGGTGCCTCGATCGAAATTGGTGATTCCAATTCGAGCCTATTGATTAAAGCGATTCGTCGAGATCATGACGTTTCGGCGATGCCTCCCGAAAAGAGTAAGGCACTTCGAGAAGATCAAGTTAATGACTTTAAACGTTGGATCGACGCGGGAGCGTTTTGGCCCGAGAAAGTGGGACGTTTCACGACCGAAAAACACTGGGCCTTCGAACCTCTGAAAAACGCTGCTATTCCAGACGTTAAGAATACAAACTCGATTCAGACTGTTGTCGACGCTTTTATTTTGGCTCGTCAAGAGCAAGGAAAACTGGTGCCAGCACGTCCAGCGGATCGGCGAACACTTCTTCGCAGAGCGACCTTCGATCTGACCGGCTTGCCTCCGACGCCACAAGAGATGGATGCATTCGTCAATGACAATTCGCCGGAAGCATTTTCAAAAGTCATCGATCGGCTGTTGGATTCCAAGGCTTACGGCGAACGCTGGGGAAGGCATTGGCTGGATGTTGTACGTTACGCCGATACCGCTGGAGAAACGGCCGACTATCCCGTGCCACTCGCTTATCGCTATCGCAATTATGTAATCGATGCCTTTAACAACGATAAACCTTACGATCGCTTTATCCAGGAGCAAATCGCTGGGGACATTTTGGCGATGAATGAAGCTGAGGATCGTTATGCGGAGAATGTTACAGCAACAGGCTATTTGGCGATCTCGAGACGATTTGGTTTCGACTCGGAGAATTATCATCATCTAACCATTCAAGATACGATTGATACTTTGGGGCAATCGGTGATGGGGATGACTTTGGGGTGTGCACGCTGTCACGATCATAAGTTCGATGCGGTGACCTTAAAGGACTACTACGCACTCTACGGAATCTTCGAAAGTACTCGGTATGCATTTCCAGGATCGGAGCAAAAACCGCGTGTACGATCCATGCTCCCGTTGGTTGCTCCCAAGGAAGCCCAAAAGATTTGGCGTGATTACCGCTTTGAACTTGCGGCGCTTTCCCGCAATCTTCAGCAGTCTAACCAAGGGGTTCCAAATGCCGTATTAAAGTCGTTATCGGATTACGATGGAGATTTCGAATTGCAAGCGCCCGCGGCAGGAGGAAGTCGCGGGGTGTTGGTTCCACCATGGTCCTACACCGGCAACATCGAAGTCAGCAATGCGGCTCAGAGTCCCTTCCAAAACATTTATCCCACGGGTAGAGTTGGCGCGATGGTACCATCGCAAGCGACTCCTTATCGAGTAACTCAAGCGATTCATCCGACGCGAGATCATAACAACGCTAAGCATGTTTATGTCAGTCTGGATTTTAGAACTGGAGCGTCAGTCAATGATGCAGAGGTTGCGCATCGGTTTGCCATTGGTGATGCCGATCATCATCCTGCGGCTGGAGTGATGATCTTTTCAAACCGTTTGCAATGGGATGGGGTGCTGCTAGATAAGTCGTCGCTCGAATTAAAAGCAGATCTTTGGTATAGCTTGCACTTAACTCTGGATCTCGATAAACGATCGGTGACAGGAATATTGTACGATTCCACTGGCAAGAGAGACCTTGGCACGATGGAGATGTCAACCAGTTGGAGCGGTAAGCTCAATCGAGTGTGGCTCGAATCGAGTGCACCGAAGGCAGATGTCGCGAACCAACCTGCATATTCTGCTTTGGCAATTGACAACATTGCCATCGAGGAAGATCCGCTGGCGAGTCCTGAGGAGAGGTTGCCTTCGACGATAAATGGCAAGACAGAAGTTGACCTTGCGCAATTACAAGCAGAATTAGCCAAGCTTGTTGGTCTTGGTGGAGATTTCGAATCGCAAAGTGAAAGCAAGCCTCTGCGAGCTCCCTGGAATGGCGGTCCTAACAGCGTCGTCACATTGTCTACATTGTCTCAGAGCCCGTTCCTTAATCATTTCGCGAAAGGGAGGCTGGGAGTGAAAATGCCCAACCGAGCGGAATACGATGGGTTCGGATGCACCTTTTCCGATGTTGTTACTCCTGAGAAATCAAAGCAATATGTTGGCTTCGATTTTCGCTGCAGCGATGTATCACGCGGGGGCGATGGATCATGGCGGTATTACATCGGTCATGGACCAGGTCAGTCGGCTGCTGTTGAACTATTTTTCAATGGCAGGTTGTTCTTCCAGCGCAAAGGAACTGAAATCTCTCAAGTTGGTGAATTAGTAGCTGGTGAGTGGTATCAGGTTCAGTTGGAACTGGATCTGCCGAATAGAAAGTATGAGGGAAAGCTGATTCATCATGCTGGTCAAGTTGATTTTGCTGGAGACTTTGCAGCAGGATGGGACGGGAAGATGGACTATACGTTCGTCGATAGTTACGGACATATCGGTGGGGTACGTCCTGCGTTGGATATTGATAACTTTATTCTGAGCGATCAGACGCTAACGCCAATTGCAGCATCGGTGGCAATTGTCGGTGATGTCGAACGAGAAGTAAAGCAAGCACGCATTGGCGAGTTGAGCGAAGCGATCGAGGCAATCCAAACCAATAGCAGTCGTTGGGCAAGCGAGCTTAAAACGCTGATTGAAAGCGGGCCGATGGAGATGACTTATGGCGTTTTTGAGGGAACGCCAGCCAATTCGCGAATTCAAAAGCGAGGTGAACCGGATCAATTGGGTGATGAGGTTCCGCGAGGCTTTATCGCCGTGTTACAGAAAGACCAGCCTGCTGCCAAATTTACGGGAAGTGGCCGTCTAGAATTAGCGCAATGGCTTACAAGTCCCGAGCACCCACTAACAGCAAGAGTCATGGTAAATCGGATTTGGCAATATCACTTTGGTAGAGGCTTGGTGAAGACACCGAATGATTTTGGCGTTCGTGGAACTCGTCCGACCCATCCTGAGTTGCTTGATTTTCTCGCCATTGAATTCATTCGCAACAAGTGGTCGATCAAAGCGATGCATCGATTGATCATGAACAGCGCAACCTATCAACAAAGTTGCGATTTAGAACCGGCGATGCAGACGTTGGCGGCGGAACGGGATG
>JBEGUT010000356.1:0-5034 GCA_041178745.1 Planctomycetota bacterium
ATTATGACGGCACTTCCCAGGCCAGTGGTGTTTCCGTTTATGTCAATGGCGTCAAACAGACCATGGATGCACCCGTAAATGCCCTGAAGAGTACTACCCGGACCAAAGTTCCGCTGAAGATCGGCCAACGCAATAGTTCAGCCAAGACCAGTGGAGCGGGATTACAAGATCTGCGGATCTACGATCGCTTACTTACCGAAGCGGAAGCGAACGAACTCTCAGGCGCAGCCCGCACCGGTTATCTCGTACAGCGAGTGGCTTCGCGCAGCGAAGCTGAATCAAGCGAACTATTTGATTGGTACCTTGCTCAGAAAGATGATCAATTCGTTCAAATCTCGAAGCAAATTGCTTCACTGCGACAGGAGAAAGAAGCGATTCGCACCCGTGGAACGATTGCCCATGTGATGAATGAAAAGAGCGAACAAGCTATCGCGTTCATCTTGCAGCGAGGTGAGTACGACAAACGTTTAGAACAAGTCTCAGCTGATACGCCAAAGGTATTGCCTGCAATGGCGGCCGACTTACCCCGCAATCGACTTGGATTCGCAAAGTGGCTCATGTCTCCCGAACACCCACTTACCGCTCGAGTCACCGTGAACCGATATTGGCAAGAAGTTTTCGGAACGGGCTTGGTTCGTACCACAGGCGACCTGGGCGTGTCAGGCGAGCTTCCCATCAATCAAGAACTGCTCGATTGGTTAGCGATCGATTTCCGCGAAAACGGCTGGGATGTTAAACGGCTCTTTCGCATGATGCTTACCTCGGCTTCCTACCGTCAATCATCGGAATTGACCGACAGCAAATTGGTCAAAGACCCAGATAATCGCCTGCTTAGCCGAGGCCCTCGCTTTCGCATGGATGCTGAGATGGTGCGAGATTATGCGCTCTTCGCTAGCGGTCTTCTCTCATCAAAACTGGGTGGCCCAAGCGTCAAACCCTATCAGCCCGATGGAGTTTGGGAGGCGGTAGCGATGATTGGAAGCAATACTCGCGATTATGTAAGAGAAAAAGGAGAGAACCTTTATCGACGCAGTATGTACACTTTTTGGAAACGCTCGGCACCACCCGCATCGATGGAAATTTTTAATGCTCCATCGCGTGAAACCTGTACCGTGCGACGCGAACGAACCAATACACCGTTACAAGCACTCGTAACCTTGAACGACCCGCAGTTCATTGAGGCCGCTCGGGCATTAGCGCAGCTTGTCCTGACAAATGCACCCGATCGCGATGCACGCCTGAACCTACTATCCAAACGAGTCTTGTTGCGAGAACTAACCGCCGAAGAACGCGAAGTAATTCACCAGAGCCTGGAAGATCTCACGGCACACTATAAGGCTCAGCCTGAAGCCGCGAAGGAACTAGTCAAGGTTGGCGACTATCCCGCCAACGCTGAAATAGAGATTGCCGACTTAGCTGCCTGGACGATGATCGCGAACGAGTTGTTCAACCTAGATGAAACCGTAAACAAATAAATCAAAAGATTCTAATTCAATATCGCTTAGAAGCTTTTTAAAAATCATTTCAAGTCATTCGATACATATCGCAGTTACCAATAACAATTAGTCGAACTTGAGGAACCTAGTCCTCCTGGCCTGAGTTCCCGGAGCTTATCTACGATGTCACAGACAACTGGTCCACAACAACAAAAAGAAATCGGCTCGGTACCCGATCGGTTGCTGGAAGATTACGTCCGCTATGAAACGCGTCGACAATTCTTCGGACAGGGAGCCAATGCTCTTGGTTGGGCAGCACTGGCCGCATTGACTGGTATGGCCAATCCATTACATGCGGCCAACCGTCAGGAAGCCGCCTCCACTCCCAAGACTCATTTTCCTGGCAAGGCCAAGCACGTGATCTATTTGCACATGGTCGGTGGACCTCCGCAAATGGATCTCTTTGATTACAAGCCCAAGATGAATGAGTATTACGACAAGGATTTGCCGGAATCCATTCGAAATGGTCAGCGATTAACCACCATGACCAGCGGTCAAGCGAGATTCCCGATCGCCCCAAGCAAATTCAAATTCGAGCAGCATGGTCAGGCCGGAATGTGGTTCACGGAATTGCTTCCATGGAAAGCGAAGATGGCCGACGACATGTGCTTTATTCGCAGCATGAACACCGAGGCAATCAATCACGAACCCGCCATCACGTATATGCAAACGGGTAATCAAGTAACGGGCCGACCGTGCCTTGGTGCTTGGACATCGTACGGCTTGGGATCACTCAATCAAGACCTGCCAACTTTCGTAGTGTTAGTCGCCAAGCCCTCGAATACCGAGCAGGTACAAGCGATCTCGGCTCGTTTGTGGCAATCTGGCTATTTGCCAGGCGAACATGCTGGAGTCTCTTTCCGTGCGGCCGGCGATCCAATACTTTACATCAACAATCCTTCGGGGGTTGACTCTTCGGTGCGTCGCAAAACGCTCGATGCTCTCAAACAACTCAACGAAATCAACTACCGAAAACTGGGAGACCCTGAGACTCATACGCGGATTCAACAATACGAACTGGCTTTCCGGATGCAATCATCGGTTCCTGATCTGACCGATACATCGAAAGAGCCTGAACATACCTATTCGCTCTACGGCGAAGCGGCTAAGAAGCCAGGTTCTTTTGCTAATACGGTTCTCTTGGCAAGACGCATGGTCGAGCGAGGAGTTCGCTTTATCCAGGTATACCATAACAATTGGGACACGCACGCTAATGTGGCGGGACGACTTCCCGATCAATGCCGCGATGTGGATCAAGCCTGCTATGGATTAGTTCAAGATCTCAAACAACGAGGCTTACTCGATTCGACTCTAATTATCTGGGGGGGTGAATTCGGACGAACCATTTATTCCCAGGGTGGACTGAGCAAAGAGAATTATGGTCGCGATCATCACCCCAGATGCTATACCATGTGGTTGGCCGGAGGTGGCTCTCGCGGTGGTACTATCTACGGTGAGACCGACGACTTCTCTTACAATATTGTCAAAGATCCAGTTCACATACGAGACTTCCATGCGACCGTCTTGCAGCTTCTGGGCTTTGATCATGAACGATTCAGCTATCGATACCAGGGACTCGACCAAAAATTAACGGGTGTCGAGCCGGCAAAAGTTATCAAAGAACTTATCACCTAAAACGGATTCCGAGAGACATAACGCGGGGAATGGCTGCTTGAATAATCCAAGTGATCCCAACGATGAAGGAAAGGAATTGCTACCAGGGGATCCTGCTGCGCCGAGTTCGTCGGCATCTTCCTCAGGTGATTCGGATAACGATCCACTGAAATCCAATCGCCTTCTTTCACCCGGGAATCCGTCATCCTCTGAAATAAGCCGAGTTGATAAATGGAAAACGGGTAAGGATTCCTCGGCGACTCCTCATGCTTTAACCCGATTGATTTCCGACGACAACACAGAAATGGACTCGGGAACGTTTGACTTAAGCGGTGAGTTCGTCGCGCCGGTTCCCCAACCGACTCCGATACTTGGTGACTACCAATTGCTAGAGAAAATCGGTGCGGGTGGTATGGGCGAAGTTTATCGCGCCGAACACAAGATGATGCATCGCCAGGTCGCATTAAAAATCCTGCCGAAATCTCTTTCTGCCAATCAGAATCTTGTCGATAGGTTCTATGCCGAAATTCGCGCGGTTGCCCGATTGATGCATCCCAATATCGTTACCGCCTTCGATGCTGGACAGGCGGAAGGTATTCACTATCTGGTGATGGAGTTGATCGATGGCGATGTGCTGTCACGGCGTGTCGCTGAAAACGGCCCGCTATCGGCGAGCGAGGCGGTGGAAATATTGCGACAAGCTGCTACGGCTCTCGATTATGCTCATCGACTTGGTATCACTCATCGCGATATCAAGCCCAGCAATATGATGATGAATCGACAAGGTGTATTGAAAATACTTGACTTTGGTCTAGCTCAAATCGGCGAAGCGGTCGAAGCAGCCCAGTCGCACCAAAAGCTGATCGGCACAATCGAATTCATGTCGCCTGAGCAGATCAGCCGTCCCGATACGGTCGATCATCGCAGCGACTTGTATAGCCTCGGTGCCAGTTTATTTTATTTGCTGACAGGCAAGATGATGTTCAGTGGCGAACCGATGCAAATCGCGCAAGCCCACTTGAGACAGAAACCACCCAATCTCTATGAAATGCGGTCGGATATCGACTTGCGCTTGGACGCCGTATTTCAAAAACTGGTCGCTAAAAATCCGGACGAGCGTTTGCGATCGGGTCGAGAGTTACTGGAAACTCTCGAACGCCTTAATCTCATCACATGGAACGGATCAACGCAGGCTGCTGCCGCAAAAGTACTTCTTCCCAATTTAGCAAATGATAATCTCACGAATCCGGGTACATCAATCACCCGCATGACGAAAGCGACAGGAGCGTTCGCTATCGACTTGGGAATGGCGTATTCCTCAGTTGCTGTTTACGATCGGCATGAAGGGCCTCGTTTGGTGCCTCTGCCCGGTGGATCCGAATTGCTCCGCAACATGATTTGGAACCACGAAAACCAAATCTTTATCGGCGCTGATGCTGTAGCTCGTCGACAAGCTGCGCCTGAAAAAATCTTTCATGGATTACAGCGTTGGCTTGGCCTTCCACAACTCGATCGCCCCTTCGGAGGAAGAATCGTTCCGCCCGAGGTACCAGTCGCTGTACTCCTGCGACATCTTGCAGATGCAGCAAAGATGATTCAACAAGCGTCGACGCACGCAGTCATCACGATCCCCTCATGCTACGATCAATTGCGACGATATTCGGTAGTCAATGCTTGTCGAATTGCAGGTATTCAAGTCTTGCAACTTCTCGATCGGCCCTTAGCCGCAGCGTTAGCATGGCTCGATCTTTCCACGCGACTTGGAGGAAGTCAACGTCGTCGAGATGCCGAAGAAAACTGGATGATCATCCACGCTGGTGCCTCCGGAATCGAAGTCGCACTGGTCGCTGTCCATGGTCTGGAAATCAAACTCCTAGCGACAGCGGGTGATTGGCTGCGAGGAACCCATCGTTGGCAACATCTG
>JBEGUT010000357.1:0-5016 GCA_041178745.1 Planctomycetota bacterium
CAGCACAGCAATCCGCTGCACGCTTGGAGCCGAAGCTGATGATGTTGGCTGAGATGCTGCAGGTCGGTGAAGCTGGTCGAGAAAAGGAAACCAATCCACGTTGGCTGGCTGGTTTTGATCTGTCTTACGGCATGGCATTGGCCCACAAAGTGCGAACCGAAGGCTACAACGCTATGCTCGCCAAGGCTAAACGCGGAATGAAGTTTGAGAATGAGAAAAGCAATACTTGGGTGCTAAAGCCCGATGCTGAAATCAGTGTAGGTAGCAAAGCGGAGAAGGAAGCACAGCAGGCTCGCGACCTTCTAGAGTCGGTAGCTAAGAATCATCCAGGGACACCTTGGGCGTTGCTTGCTTCGCGCGAGTTAAAGCAGCCTTTAGGTTGGAAGTGGGTTGAGGAATTCACCGATCTGACACCTCCACCTCGGATGGCAAATGCTCCCAATAATAACAACAACACGCCGCCACCCCCTCAAGATGATCAGGCGATGATGTTGGCTAAGCCGCCACCAAAGCGTCCTATTCCAAAGCTCTAATCATCGTCGTCTTTCGATGTACACTGTCATCGTCGGTTGTCCCTTTGCAGGGACAACTTCCGACTCGGTAGCTCAATTCCTTTGTTAGAAGCCCCTTCAGTACTCGCCGCGCCGACCCTCGTTCATCTGATTGCGGTTGGCGAAAATAATCCGAATTCAGGGAACGTCCTTCCAAGCTCCCTGTTATCTAAGGTTGGCTCTGGAGGTTAATGTCCTAACTCCAGTAACTCCATGCTTTGGGTATCCCCTCGATAGGCTGAAGCCTCAAGTGAAGTATCGTTTGGAAAGAGGCATCATTTCGAGCTGTTAGGTGGCTTGGATGCCTGACAGGCAATTTGATATCTTTTTTTGGGCTTTTGGCTAGGCGACCAGGGAAAAATAGGGGGTCTGGCCCGCGTGTAGGCCTGTTCTTTTGCCAAAATAGGTTTACCCTAACAATTGGAAAAAACGATAAACTTTATTAGATCGTTACTGAATAACTTTTACCTCTATTGATGGATTTATCTGCATGTCGACGGGCGTCGCTTCGTTGGAGCAGTCTTCTAATAAGCCAGTTGAATACGTAAGTGGAGTGACCGTGCGTCTTGCGGGTGACTCGGGAGATGGGATGCAGTTGCTGGGAACGCAGCTGACAAACACTTCCGCCTTGCTCGGTAACGACGTGGCAACCTTTCCCGACTTTCCAGCTGAGATCCGTGCTCCTCGCGGAACACGAGCCGGCGTGAGCGGTTTTCAGGTGCAATTCGCTTCGCATGAAGTTTTTACACCGGGTGACGTCGTGGACGCGTTAGTCGCGATGAATCCCGCTGCTCTTGTGACCAATTTGAATGATTTACGCAAAGGTGGATTGTTGATCGTCAACGAAGATAACTTCGATGACAAAGACATGAAGCTTGCGAACCTTAAGACTAACCCGCTGGAAGAGCCAGCGATCGAGAACTATCGTCTTGTTCGAGTGCCGATGAACAAGTTGACGATGGAGGCGGTCAAGGAACTTGGTTTAAGCGTTAAAGAAGCGGATCGTTGCAAAAACTTCTTTGCCATGGGTATGGTCTTTTGGCTTTATGGTCGCTCGATGGATCCAACTTTGCGATTCATTCGCGATAAGTTCTCCAAGACGCCCGATATTCGAGAGGCCAATGAGCGAGCGCTGCAAGCTGGCTGGTCGTATGGCGAGACGACCGAAGCGTTAGGTGCATCTTATCGTGTCGAAGCAGCTTCGCTAACGCCGGGCCACTATCGAAACATGATGGGTAACCAAGCTCTCGCTTGGGGGCTTATGACAGCGGCTCAGTTGTCAGGTAAGCAACTCTTTTACGGTTCTTATCCGATCACGCCGGCTAGCGACATTTTGCATGAGCTCAGTCGCTTTAAGAATTTCGGAGTCTACACGTTCCAAGCTGAGGATGAGATCGCTGCGATCTGTTCGGCAATTGGTGCTGCTTATGGTGGCAGCATGGCGGTGACGACCAGTAGCGGTCCCGGTATCGCATTGAAGTTAGAGGCGATGGGATTGGCTCTCATGTTAGAGCTTCCGATGATCGTGATCGATGTTCAGCGCGGAGGACCTAGTACTGGCTTGCCAACCAAGACCGAGCAAGCGGATTTGCTGCAGGTTCTCTTTGGTCGAAACGGTGAAGCACCATTGCCGGTCCTTGCCGCTCGTTCGCCTGCCGATTGTTTCGACACAGCAATCGAAGCATGGAGAATCGCTTCTCGATTGATGTTGCCGGTTATCGTTCTCTCGGATGGTTACATTGCGAACGGTGCTGAGCCTTGGTTGATACCGGATGTCAACCAGATGGAAAAGATTGAGATCAAGCATCCGCAGGCCAGTGAGGCTGCAAGTTTCAAACCCTATCGCCGCGACGAGATGCTCTCTAGGCCTTGGGCTATCCCTGGTACTCCAGGTTTGATGCATCGTGTCGGGGGCATCGAAAAAGAAGATGTCACAGGCAATATCAGCTACGATCCGGAGAACCATCAGCACATGGTTCGTACCCGAGAGCAAAAGGTTGCCAACGTCGCCAAGATGATTCCGCCTGCCAGCGTTCTGGGTCCCGAGCAAGGAGAACTGCTGGTTGTTTCATGGGGTGGTACCTACGGTGCGTGTATGACGGCCGTACGCCAAGCTCAGGAAAGTGGCCTCAGTGTGGCCCATTTACACTTGCGACATTTGAATCCTTTCCCAAGCAATCTCGGAGACGTTTTGAAACGGTACTGCCGTGTCTTGGTGCCTGAATTGAACATGGGTCAGTTGAGGATGTTGCTTCGAGCCAAGTATTTGGTTGATGCAGTTGGTTACAACAAAGTGAAGGGCAAGCCTTTCACAGTTGGCGAACTGGTTGAACAGATCAAAACGATTTGCAAGTCTTCGAAATAAAACGAGAGATAGTAGTTCGGTTCATGGAAATTGAGCCGCAATCGAGGTTAGCTGCCTAAGAGTCAAATATCTTGAGCAGTAGCCGGTGGTGCCTAAGACAAGATTGACATTGCCCATAGTGGTAGTTGATAAGTGAGATTACGAGAGCTTTCATGAGCACAACAGACCTTCCGGTTTTAAAATCAGCGGACTTCGCTAGTGACCAAGATGTAAGATGGTGCCCTGGATGTGGTGACTACTCGATCTTGGCCCAAATGAAAAAGGTTCTTCCTGAGCTTGGGATACCACCTGACCAAATGGTTTTTGTATCGGGGATTGGTTGTTCGAGCCGATTTCCCTACTACATGAACACATACGGTGTTCACAGTATTCACGGCCGAGCGCCGGCGGTTGCCACAGGATTGAAAGTGACTCGCCCTGACTTGAAGGTGTGGGTAATCACTGGTGACGGCGATGCTTTGAGTATCGGTGGTAATCATTTCGTGCACTTGCTGCGCAGAAACGTGAACCTGAACATCATTCTTTTCAACAATCGCATTTACGGTTTGACCAAAGGGCAGTATTCACCGACCAGTCCCGAGGGGCAGATTACGAAAAGCACCCCGATGGGTGCGATCGATCACCCGCTAAATCCGATGCTTGTTGCGCTCGGAGCTGAAGCGACATTTGTGGCTCGCTCGATCGACGCCCACGTAAAGCATCTCGCGGCAACCCTAAAGCGAGCCGCAGAGCACAAGGGGACAGCGTTCGTGGAGGTTTATCAGAACTGCAATGTCTTCAATGATGGTGCATGGAACTACGCTGCGGATCGCGCGACACGAGAAGATCATGTGATTGAACTTGAACATGGCAAGCCATTAATCTTCGGCAAGAATCGCGACAAAGGCATTCGTCTAAACGGAACGAAGCTTGAAGTGGTTCAGCTAGGTAACGGGATTACAGAAGATGATCTGCTGTTCCATGATGAGCAGGGAGATCTCATTCATGCGTTTCTTTTGGCTCGCATGAGACACGCTGAGTTCCCTGAACCGATCGGTGTGTTCCGCGATATTAGCTCGCCAACTTTTGATGATCAAATGAATGACCAGATCAAGGCAGCGCGGCAGAAGCGAGGGCCGGGCGACTTGAATCAACTGTTCCGCTCCGGAGAGACTTGGCACGTGGCGTAGTGCGGGCGGTGCCTTGCAGAATCACCCTCGAACTCTCGTGGTGCATGTTTAACCCCTAAGCTTGCACTGCGAGAGTTCTTTTTTGCGCCGATCGTTCGAAACGGTAGTAGAAAGTGTTGGCAACAAAATCTTGCAGGCGATTCCGGATAAAATCTATACGCTATGAATGCAGGAGGATGCGAATCGTAGAGCTAAAGTTTCAAGAGCGGCTTGTGGCGGAAGAATTGCTTTCCGGATTAGGCCAAACTGGAATGTAGCGTTCCAGGGAAGGTAGAACTTCTCTGATGCGGATCCCGAATTTGTCGCCTACTTTTACGACATCTCCAACCGCCAGTGGTTGACTATCGACTTCGAGTGTCAGCGGGCTATCGCATGATTTCTCGAATTGAACCATGATACCAGGAACCAGTTCAAGGATCTGGTCGACGCTCATCTTCTTCTCGGCTAGAATAACCTTAACCGGGACTTGGACCTTTAAGAGGCTTTTCCAATAATCCGGTGTTGTGCTGCATTGGAGCATTGGAATTCGTCCGATACACAATGTCGACTTGCCGTTTCGATATAGAGAAACGGAGAAACTTGATCCTCTTACTGGTTATCGAAAAATGCAGCGAGAGACTTGAGTGGATTCCGTTCGAGGTTGTCGAATAGATAAGCCTTAACGTTGAGCAAGTTGACTGGAAAGCCCCCTTAATCAAAACATTTCAGGACTGGATCGATGAGTGTAATCGGCCTTCAGAGCCCTAACTTGGATTTGGCACCTTACAAGCGACTTGATAACGCAACGCTGTCTGCTCGCATTGATGCTGTCCGTAAGCAGTTGGGTTCTCGGTTGCTTATTCTAGGTCACCACTATCAACAGGACGAGGTGATCGCGCACAGCGATTTGCGAGGCGATAGTTACCAATTGAGTAAGATGGCAGCCGATAGT
>JBEGUT010000358.1:0-5012 GCA_041178745.1 Planctomycetota bacterium
TAAGTTGCCAGAGTATCCTGTCGGCGAAGACGAGGTTTATCAAGCGTGAACCAATCGATTTTCGCCGACTCAAACGGCAACATCCGATCCTCGGTCGCACCGCTAAATGTCCAGTTCGAAACACCTTGACTCTCACGATCAAAATCCGCTGGCCGTAAAACGACCTCCGATTTCGCTTGCCAAGCATCCCAATCCTGCTTCGCCTTCTCAATAGCTCCCTTAATCTCTCCCCAACGCTTTTCCCAGGCAACCGCATCGGCTTCGACTTTAATCTGATCCACTAACCAACCTGGATGTTCAATTGTTCTCGCTGGTTCTCCCTCTTTCACCTTCCATCCATCGACCAACGGTTCTGTAACACTGTCGCTTGCTGACAAATTCAGCGCGTCGATCAACCAAGCCTCGGTCTCTGCAACTTTTTGCTTGGCTTGTCGCTGATGGGCAGCGAATCTTCCATCCTGATCGACCCAACCAAGATGCCTTCGAGAACTTTGGAACATGCCGAGAAGACTGTAGTAATCAGCGGTGGAGATCGCATCAAACTTGTGATCGTGACAGCGTGCGCAAGCTACCGTTAAACCTAAAATAGCTTTTGAAAAAGTATCGATTTGATCATCCACTCGCGTCGCGCGATCTCCTTTGACATCCACAGGAGCGTGCACGGCCTGACCGATCCACCACACACCGGTTGCAATCGCTGAAAGATTTTCTCCAGTCACAGGATCGATACGAGGATCACCTAAAAGATCGCCGGCAACATGCTCTTGAATGAATCGGTCATAAGCGACATCCTCATTGATCGCCTTTACAACGTAGTCGCGATACCGATGAGCTTGCGGAATCGCGTAGTCAAATTCGTGTCCGTAGGTCTCAGCATATCGAACAGCATCAAGCCAATGACGTCCCCATTTTTCGCCAAAACGGGGTGAGGCTAATAGCTTGTCCACCAATTTCTCATCACGATCAACGGAGCGATCCGCTAGGTACTCATTGAGCATCTCCTGTGAGAGCGATAATCCCGTTAGGTCGATTGCCAGTCGGCGGGACCAAGCAAGATCGGTCGCATCTTTGCTAGGCTTAAGCCCAGCTTGCAAAATACCCGCTTCGATAAACCAATCTGCGGGCTTCCAAACCCAAGTCGAGCGACTTGCAGATTCTGGTATTTCTGCTGCCAGCGGCTTCCATACCCAATGTTCCTTCAAGCGAGCGTTTAGATCGAAGTTACCGGGAGTCACCGTCTCCTGCGGCCATGGAGCACCTTGTTCAATCCATTTCAGCAGACTCGCTTTTTCATTCTCTGGTATTGGTCCATCCGGTGGCATTTCATAACCTTCTTCACGACGAATCGCTTTTGCTAAGAGACTGTCGCTGAGATGATTCGGATCGATCGCTGGTCCTGAGTCACCACCTTCCTGAATCGCAGTTCTAGAATCGAGCCTAAGCCCTGCTTTGGGATCGTTAATTCGGCTACTGTGGCACCCATAGCAACGCAGAGCCAGAACTGGCCGAACCTCTTTCTCAAAAAAGGCTTCTTGCTCTTGGGAGATCGATGCCGTTTGAGCCAACAGCGAAGATGAGAGCAAGAACCAGCAGCAAGCGAATATAAATCGAGACGGCAAAATGTTACTTCCTACCAATCCTCGCAAATCGAGTTGAGCTACGGCAAACTCGGAAGTCGACGCATCCCAGCGATTCATATTATTAGTTTCCAAAGTCATGAAGAAAACCGATTCGTCTGAGGTGGGCATGAAGGAGAGTTATAGATTGATATCGACTTATGAAATTGTCGACGCGGACTGATTTTGGACGCAAGGTTCGCTTTACCAACCACTCCTCCCTGGTTGGTCTCGGTGCGATGGCAAGCCCTCCCGTCTATACCGAATTATAACCCCCAGGATAACGCGATTCCACCCAGAGGACGGATCTCCGCTGCGTGCGGCGAATCTTTTGTCCTGATAACTGGTCTTCACTCAAAAACCAAATTTCGAAATAAAGGATTGGTTTCAAGGATCACATGCCAGGACCGATATCGTTGGGTATAGGCCCGCTTCAGTACGACTTTTACTCCATCAGCCCATCAACTTTGCGGCACACTTTCGCCGACTGTAGCCCCACTACAACAGTAACCCGGTCATCTATAACAGCATCCAATTAGAACTTGGCCTGGATGCAGCAGTGGCTCGCCCCAGGGATCGCATCGTGATGTCTTGCCAGCAATAGGATGCCGGGGGCTTCAATGGAAAAAGTGATCACGCTAATCTGTCACTAAACGATGACAGTCAACAACCGAGTCTCTACTGATCTACGTACAGAACTTCTATACCATTCGCATTCCTTCGTACCGGGCAGTACCCTATGACACCTTCAACTTCTCTAATTCGATATGCTATTCTCGGTACAGGAGCTCTCGGTGGTTACTATGGTGTTTCTCTGGCCGCTGCTGGATGCGATGTTCAGTTTGTAGTGCGCAGCGACTTTGACCATGTGCGGCAACATGGACTTAAGTTGGATACCAGAGGCAAATCGATTCATCTTTCACCTGCCAAAGTCGTATCAAAGACCTCTCAGCTTGCTCCCTTTGATGTCCTGATCATTGCGACTAAGACCACTGGTAACCATCACCTTGTCGAACAGATTGCAGCTTGCCCTGGCTCGCCCACTCTGGTTGTCTTACAAAACGGTATCGGCATTGAACAAGATCTCGAAACCAAATTTGGGCTTGGCAAGGTCCTTGGGGGCTGCTGCTTTCTATGTTCCAACAAGATTGGTGCAGGGCACATTCAACATCTCGATAAAGGACATATCACTTTAGGATGGCCATCAGACCGATCTGCGGCTGTCGCAGTGGAGCCCGATCTTCCATCGCAGATCGCAGCTGACTTTGGGATCGCAGGGATCGAGGTTCAAGTCATTCCCGATCTGCTGCTCGCACGTTGGCAAAAGTTGATGTGGAATATTCCTTACAACGGTTTGTCCGTAATCCTCAACGCCTCAACCGCCGAGTTGATGAACGATGACAACTCGGTACGACTGGTACGTGAAGTGATGCACGATGTCCGGATGGGTGCTGAAGCATGCGGCAAGTTAATACCTGCATCCTTCGCCGATGCATTGATGGAGCAAACACGGGTTATGGTTCCTTACGACAGCAGTATGCGTCTCGACTTCCGCGCAGGTCGCCCCCTGGAAATCGATGCGATCTATGGACGCCCGCTGCGAGCGGCCGCTGACGCTGGTTATCGCATGAAGTTTGTCGAAGCGATTCATGAACAGCTTTGCTACTTGCAAAACAAACAGTGCAAATAATAGATCTGCAAATAGCCCCTACTGACGCAATCCATTCCCTTGCGCCAAAGCAACTCAATTGGCCATCGGCAACAATTAACTCAACCATGAACAGTAGAAGGTCGGCTGATTCAGTGACGTGGCGAGGAAATAGGTTGAAGTAATTCACCCAATCCTTGATTGGCTCGATCGCCAACCCAGCGGCGCACCACAGGCGGGTTGTCGACAAGCGATTTAAAATTAGGATCAAGTCCGACCAACCAGCGATACCAAAGCGGCAAATGTGGTAAGGAAACGGTTTGCCCCAGAGAGAACGTACCGTGGATATCTTCTTGTCTCAAATTAGGGCACCAAAGCGTTCCACGCCGCATCATGGCACCGATGTGAGATCCAGTATGCCCCCAGATCGCTATTGTTCCTGCAATCATCCGCGATGCGCAGTAGTCACCCACATCTCCACCGATCAAGAGAGAGCCGCGACGCATCCGATCTCCGGCTCGCATTCCCACATTACCGGTAATCCACAATAAGCCACCGCACATCCCACGCCTCTGCGCGACTCGGCTGGATGCGGTGAAATCTCCCGCGTCACCATGGACCTTCACTAATCCGCGGCGCATACCTGCACCACAACGATCGCCAACTCGACCATAAATCGTTAACTCACCACCGCGCATATCTGCGGCCACTTCATCACCAACATTTCCCTCTATCCGCATAGCACCGCTGGTCATCGATTCGCCCCAACCTCGACTGCGGGGCATCGCTCCATGCACGGACAGTATCTCACTCTGAAGTGGTTTAATTGTGAACAGATCTCCCATTTCAATCGGCTGACCAGAAAGCGAAACCTTGAACTTCGCAATATCGATTTCGGATCGCTTGAGCAAATGCTCGGGGAGGACTCCACTGGCATCGAGATATCCCGGCAAAGCGTTTCGCAGTATCAGTTCAACACCGTTCATGCGAGCACCTTGTGAAGATGAAAATGAAACTGCCCTAGCTTTCCTCCGTAATTACCTGCTGTGATTTTTCGAATTCCTTTAGCGGGCCCTAACCGGCATACCGCTTCGATACCCGTTCGCATCGCGTTGCGAACATCGTCTTCAGTAAGCCCATCGATTACCACTTCAAGAACGGCTCCATCTTTTTCGGAGAGTTCGGAAGCGACCACAGTTCGCAGCGTTGGGCAGTAGGCTTCATTCGTCGAAGCTGGTAAAGACTTATACTTCGAACCGACTTTCGAACCCGATCGCGTAGCGCTTCCGAAAAACGGAGCTATCACACCAGGAAGCTTGCTCATGGCTTCCGCAGCCACGTCACAAGCAAGCAAGGCAGATCTTGAATCGACAGCTAAGATCAGAAAGTTTCCTCCTCCGACCGCTTGGCAGACTCCGGTTGTATCCTCGACAACAAACTCACCATCCATCACAGGAATACGCCAATACCTTTTTCCATTAAATGCTTTGGCGATTTGATACCCATCGCCGAAGTAACGAATCTTTGACCCCAAGCCGATCTTCTTTTCGCCGACGATACCAGAGAATAACGCAGTGGTAGGACAGGTCAGTACACACTGACCGACCCTTTTAGGAATCTGTTTCTCTAATTCCTTGGTCGACACGCTAAAGAAAAGTACCGATATACCAGGCCGCCCATCGGGTGTTGATTTCTCATCGAGTTCACATTCAATCGCCGCTTCTACTCCACAGGCGATGACCGAAGTG
>JBEGUT010000359.1:0-5007 GCA_041178745.1 Planctomycetota bacterium
GGGCTCAGATAAATGGGGACGCCATTCACGGTTTGCGATCGGTGCGGCTAAGCAAGCGATCGAGAGTTCGGGCATCCTCGATTCGGGTATCGCTCGCAATCGCCTCGGAGTTTATTTGGGTAGTGGTGAAGGAAGCCAGGACTTTTTTAACTTCACCGCCATGATGGCTGAAGGTCTCAAGACGCCTGAGTTTGATTTAGCCGCTTTTATGCGCAAAGGCCTGGAGATCCTGGATCCCATTAGCGAACTTGAACAAGAACCCAACATGCCTTCCGCTCATGTCGCTGGTTTCTTCGATGCGCAGGGACCTAACGCTAACTGCCTCACCGCGTGTGCTGCTAGTAGCCAAGCGGTCGGTGAAGCAACAGAATTGATTCGGCAAGGAGATGCCGATGCCATGATCGCCGGCGGAACTCATAGCATGATCCATCCCTTCGGCGTTACCGGCTTTTCACTTCTGACCACTCTCTCCACTCGCAATGATGAACCGACGCGCGCCTCGCGCCCCTTTGACCGTCTCCGAGACGGTTTCGTGCTCGGCGAAGGATCCGCCATGGTCATCCTCGAGGAATACGAACACGCCAAACGCCGAGGCGCTCCGATCTACGGTGAGGTCCTCGGCTACGGTAGCACCGCCGATGCCTATCGCATCACCGACATTCACCCCGAAGGTCGTGGAGCAATAGGTTGTATGCGGAGAGCCATCGCCGATGCGAAACTTGATCCTTCCGATATCGGCTATGTCAACGCTCATGGAACCAGCACGACTGTCAATGACCGCGTGGAAACACTAGCCTGCAAAGCGGTGTTCGGTGAAAGGGCGATGCAAGTTCCTGTCTCCAGCACCAAAAGTATGATGGGGCATTTAATCGCAGCGGCCGGTGTCACAGAAATGATCGTTTGCCTGATGGCTCTACGCGATCAAATCCTTCCCCCTACAATTAACTTAGAAAATCCAGATCCCGAATGCGATCTCGATTACGTTCCCAATGTCGCCAGACCCGCTCGCATTCGATATGCGCTGAATAACAGTTTCGGTTTTGGTGGACAGAACGTAAGTCTTGTCTTAGGCCCAACTCCCTAGTACGCTGAATTTGGGTGGCCGTTCGTTACGCATCTCTGCTGCCAAGGTGAATGATCCTCACCTTGGAATTGGCTTTGGCTGGCACGCTCGAACTCCAATAGCGACTCTGTGTGAGCAGATCGCGTATTTCTTGGAGCGAACCGATGTCTTCGCATAAGCAACCAAAATGACCGGCTTGCGATTGTGATTTCAGCGAATAGATTGCAGGCTCATTGATAGTTGAGGTTTAACATGCCATCACCTCTAAACGAAATTCGCTTGCAAGCTTTCCTCGATGAGGCATTACCAGCGGAAGAGATGAGCCTTATTGAGCAGCAACTTCGCTCCGACCCCAAACTGCATGAACAACTCCAACGATTGATCGGTCAGCGCGAAGCGGGCGTTCACTCCATCGGTGAAATCTGGCGTCGCAACCGCATCAGTTGCCCCTCGCGCCAACAACTCGGTGCCTACCTCCTCAAGGCGCTGCCAAGTGAACAAAGCCAATACGTCGAGTTCCACTTGACGGTAATCCAATGCCGCTGCTGTAACGCCAATCTAGAGGACCTACGTCGCCAGCGAGTTGAAGATAAACAGACTCGAATCCAGCGCAGCAACAAATACTTTCAGAGCAGCATCGGCAAAATTCAGAATTGATCGCGAGGTTTACTCGCGAGGTGTGAAATGGAAATTTTTACTCTTAGAGAAAAACTTTAGCGGGTTGTGATAAACAATTTCGCGAATCGTCGACTCCGATGCGCCTCGCTTACGCATCGCCATAATTAAATCTGGAACTGCGGTAGGTTTACTCGGTCCCCAATCACCTGCCGAATTAGCCATCAGTCGCTGCGTTCCATACTTCTCAATCATATCGGCAGCCCGCTCCGGCGTACATTTGCTCACCGGGTAAAGCGTCATACCGGCCCAAAAACCCGCATCTAAAACCAGCCCGATCGTATGCTCTTCCACATGATCGACCAACACCATGTCGCGATCAATTCTTGGATCGCTGCAGAGTACATCTAGGATCATCCTTGTCCCTTGGTATTTATCTTCCAAGTGAGGTGTGTGAATGAGAATAGGGAGCTTATGTGCCACAGCCAGATCCACATGCTCTTTAAAGATCGTAACCTCGTTACGCGTATTCTTGTTCAGGCCAATTTCACCGATCCCAATCACATTCGGCTTATCCAAGAACTCCGGAATCATCGCAATCACTTCTCGTGACAACGAGACATTCTCCGCTTCCTTCGCATTAATACATAACCATGTAAAGTGCTGAATTCCAAACTGTGCCGCGCGCCTCGGTTCAAAGTCGGTCAACTGCCTGAAGTAATCTCTAAAGCTATCCACGCTTCCACGGTCGAAACCTGCCCAAAAAGCTGGCTCACTCATCGCGACGCAACCCATGCGAGCAAGGGTCTCGTAGTCGTCCGTGGTCCGCGAAACCATGTGGATATGAGGATCGATGTACTGCACTTTAGTAAACGCCTTTGAATAAAACGATGCTTGTCCGTTTTTGAATCGAGACCTAACCGACGGTCACTCCGTCGAGGCCAAATTATACGCCGAAGTGCTGTCGCCAAGCAGGTTCGTAGGGCCGACTGAACAAAAGTTGCAACCGCTCAGCTCGCCCCTCTTCCAACTCCGCCAGGATCGATATTCCCTTCTTAAGCAACTCATATTTAGAGTTGCCTTCCACGCTTCCCTCAGCGCGATCCAATCGATCCAAAATTGCTGCCAGCTCCAATATCTTGGCTCGAGCAATCAAAAACTCCTGGTCTAACACTTCGCTGACAGGACGTTTCATGGGTGGCCTCTTTGGATGATCCTATTTCTTCGTAGGGCGATTCGTATGAGTCTTAGCTCGCCAACTCTATTGTAGATAGTACTCGGCGAGCCGTCACCGGTTGGTGCATTACGACTACAATTCGCCCCTCCGTCAAGTACTCTTTGTTCAACCACAAATACGACTGTGTAATTTAATGCTCGGAAAAACTTACCCTGAGGCGTCTGGGATGGCTTCCAAGGTCACACCATCTGCTCCACCTCTATACACAAGATTGCTTACCTCTTGTTCGCCGCCTCGCTCACCCAAACTCGCTACTAACTCCTTGGTTGTGCCCGGACAGCCTTCGACTGCTTCCTTGCCAGAAACTCTTCCGGTTGTAACGAATTTTCCCGTCGCGCAAGCGCTCCGGCGTTCTTCCCCTCATTTTACGTCTGTTTTCGCACATCCCGCAATAAGATCTGCCGATTGCGAGACATGGTATGATTTAGAAAGAGGTTTTATCTGCACAGTTTTTAGATCCCATGAGTTCAACTCCAAGCTACGGAATTAAAGCGACCCTGAAACTGCTCGAGGAAACTCGAAATGAGGCAGCTATTAGTTTGTTGGCTCATGGCCTCGCTGTTGCTGATCCTACAATTCGAGAATCGTCGGTCCGATCTCTCTTGTCGCGTCGCAGCGAAACCGCTCTAAAGGCAATCGTACAACGCTGGCACCTTCTTCACGAAAAAGACAAGACACTGCTTGAGTCGCGTTGGCAAATCTTCTCCTGGCCAGTTTTATCACTGCTGAAATCAGACAATAACATGGATAGAAAAAATGCTATCCAGGCTATCGTCGACCTAAGCCTTGCAACAGGCCTTGAGCCCCTGATTCGCTTGGCGATTGACGACACCAATCTTCTCTGCACTACAGCTAGAACGGCTATGTTCCAGATAGCTGCGAAGTGGGGTGAGAAAGCTCGTAGCGGGCAAGATGTTCCGAGTATTCGGAACAGCATGCTGCATGTACTGCAGCAAGCGATCAATCAGTATTCGGATCATCGATGTACCGAAGTAATCGACGCTTGGCTCGCCATGTCTTCCTGGGACGATGGTCCACTGAACCTTCTTCTCAACAATCCCGCAGACTCCGTTTACAGTCACGTTATGCGTCGTCTAAGACACAGTCGAGAACCGCTAGTCGCTGAACTATTGGCAGGGTTCCTTCCTCGTCGTAGCGCACCACCCGCAGTTTTTGAGATTCTCGCTCAACGACCTGAGGCGTCCTTAGCCTGGCATTTAATCGAACGTTATCAGGGACAAGTCGACGAAATCAGTCGAAGTCATCTGAGAACTATGCCTCGCTTTGAGTGTCTTTTTTCATTGCCCCTTGAATCCACCAGTCGTATGACTTTCACGCAGCAGCTGACTCTGGCGATTCTTCGCACTGCCAATGCAGCGAGCCCCCACGTGATCCTACAGTCGGCCATCGACATCTTCCGTGCCGATACCGTGGAAGGCCCTAAAGCTGCAGCCAAACTACTACAACTTTTGCAAGGAATTCCACTGGAATCCCTCGCAATCGCCTTCGGTCCAACGCAATCACCAGAACACGTCGAACTACGGTTCCTACTGGAATTAGTTATTCCGTACCGCAACCATAGTTGCCGAGCGCTCGCCGAAAGTGTTGATGATATTTTCGAAGACATTACCTTTGCTCGCTTGCTCTCGCAGATTCAGCATGGCCCTCAGGAGTTGTGTATAGGTCTTGCCAATCTCTTGCTCGCCCTGCAGCTCGATTTGAAAGACGAAATCTCTGTCGAACTTTCCAATCCGTCGCCTCGAAGACGTGCCCTGACAATCCAAGCCATTACTTATCTTAAGCTGGTACCAGCGTATCGCGAGCGTCTTGCCACGCTGATTCCCGATACCCGCGAAGAGGTTCGGCTGGCTGTGATATCTGCCTTGTCCAGCGATCCAAGTATTGATGCTACTCGAATGCTTCAAGTCGCTCAAAACTATCCATCGTCGGTGACTAATGAAGCTGCTACGATTGCTCTACGTCATCGCACCGACGTGCAACCAATCATTAACACTCCCTTACCTCCGGTTGAGACCACTATCTACAATGGTGTCACGGTAAGTCCCGCTTGATTTCTGCGCCCCACCGACCA
>JBEGUT010000360.1:0-5005 GCA_041178745.1 Planctomycetota bacterium
ATTGCTTTGCGTGCTGCAGCCAAAGCTGACTTGGGACTTCTCAAACTGGCGTCAGGACATGTAGCCATCAACCATGCCGCATTTTGATAAGCTCTTCCCAATTCGCGATTCGCTTCAATCGCACTCCGATAGGCCGCAAGCGATTCTTTCCAATTTCCCAAGAACTGATGAGCATCTGCGAGATCAGCCCACCATTCACCATTACCTTTATCTAATTCCGTTGCCTTTCGATAATCGGCCAATGCTTCTCGCGATTTGCTCAAAATCAAATACGAATGCCCACGACTATTGTAGTACTGAGCATCCTTCGGCTGTAAACGAATCGCTGCTGTATAGTCAGCTATCGCTTCCTGATGGCGATCCGTCTGAAAAAACAATTCAGCCCGATTGAAATAGGCATTTGCATAGTCAGGCTTTTCTTTGATCACGATACCAAACTGCTCGATGGCGTCCTCAAAACTATTGGCCATCGCCAAGGATATCGCCAAATTGTGACGTGCTCGCCAACGTTGTGGATTCAGCTTCAACGCACCACGAAAATCGGCGGCGGCTGCCGTATCAAGTTCCGATGCATCATTAAGCATCCCTTGCTGCACTTTCGTCGCAGCCAAATCGCTGCGAATCTCGCCTCGACGATTTAAACTCCACGACAACAAATCTCTGGCGTAAGCCCGATCCGTAGAAGTACGGCTGCGATCTAAAGCAATTTCCTTTAAGGATTCAATCATCGCATCAAGTTCATCGACCGTCTTTTGCTGCTCTGATTTTTGATAAATGGCAATCAAATCTTGAGATACGGCCTCTTGTACCGTCTCTTGCTGAAGAGCTTGCTGCTGAGCCCATACAGAAGGTGCCTGAAGGATCATGGTAACGACAAGTATGGCAATCCAACGAGAAACCCCACGATGCCGTACGCACCACTGATCGTTTGCACTTACCAACGACAGTTCCTTGGAAACCATCGATATAACCCTCGCCGCAATTTGATCGATCCATCTCAGCTCAACGAAACGGTATCGTTGCCTGTAGATCGTGCGGAGAGTAGCGATTTAGGCGATCGATGCAAATAGTAATTTTTTGCAATACACCCTAGAAGGCGAATGACACTCGTTACAAATGCCATTCGCTAGCAAATCGGCTATGGGTCTTTTTGCCCTATCTCCCTATAGAACTCGACTGGTGACCGTCTTTAAGGTGGGGGCTAATGCAGCGGCACTCGCTCGCAGACCCTGAACTTCCTTAGGCCACAACTCCAACTCCAATCGGTCGACCACACCACCTTTCCCAACTAAGGTAGGAACCGACAAGGCTACGTCTCGGATGCCGTAACATCCTTCCTGAATCGAAGCGACAGGTAGCAAGCGTCTTTGATCCAGTGCAATCGACTCGATCACATCGCGAATCGCAATACCTACGGCAAAGCCCGCTCCACCCTTCTTCGAGATCATTTCGGCACCAGAAGTCTTTGCTCGCTGGAAAATTTGCTGCGATGCTTGAAGATTCCAACCTGGAAATTTTTCTAGGGGCATACCGCCGATCGTAGCACTTGACCAAATCGGCACCATACTGTCACCATGCTCGCCCAAAATAAGAGCTCGCGTTTGCGTAGGTGCAACTTTGAGATGCTGCGCAATCAAGCTGCAAAATCGAATCGTGTCTAGTTGCGTTCCCAAACCGATCACTTGAGGAATGGGTAGGCCTAACTTCTTCGCTGCCACGTAAGTAAGAATATCTACTGGATTAGATACTACAAGAACGATGGCATCTTTGCGGTAACCAGCTTTTTGAATTTGTTGCAAAATCGAGACAAACAAATCGGTGTTTCGATTGATTAATTCAAGCCGCGATTCGTCGGGTTTACGTCGTAGGCCGGCGGTAATACAAATCAGATCGCTGTCGGGTACATGCTCGTAGCCTCCCGATACGATGACTTGATCTGCTGTGCTTGGGCCGCCGTGCAATAGATCCAGCGCATGTCCAGCAGCGAGGTTTTCATTAAGGTCGATCAGGGCAATTTGCCGGACAACACCACCGCACTGCAAAGCGAAAGCTGCACAGGAACCCACTAACCCGCCACCACCAATGATGCTAACCTTCATAACGAACCTGATATTTTTAATTAGGACGAACGATCAAAATCAACCAAGGACAATCGCGAATAATTTCGAAAACTATTTCGCAACACCTGCCAACTGCTTCATGACTTGCTCAGTGATCAATTGAATCAATCTTTCCTCATTGAGAGCTGCTGAGGCAGAAGCAACTGCCGAAGTACTCGCACTGCTCGCTGAGGTAGCATTGGGGCCCATGGATGGAGGGGCAGGAAACGCTCGTCGCTCAACTCCTGAACCGTCCCAACTGTCGCGGAAAATATCATTCGCGCAGATATCGCAGTTTTTATACTCTTGCGTATTTCGCGGATCGGCAAAGCCCCATTTCGCTTTGAGTGCCAGTAACTCCCGTTCCTTTTCCTCATTGAAATAGGAAATGTTCCCAAGCTGTTTTGCCAACAATAGAATTCGGCAATAAGCATCCAAGATTTCCGTCCACCAGTAAGCACGTTCGACATCCTCACCGAAACTTACCGTCCCGTGATTGGCCAGGATCATCACATTCGTTTTGTTTACAAACGGAATAATCGTATCGGCAAATGCTTGTCCGCCCGGCGTTTCATACTTGGTGATCGGAATATCGCCTAAGAATACTTCGACTTCTGGAAGTACGCACTGAGGGATAGGTTCACGCGCTACCGCGAATGCGGTCGCATGTGGTGGGTGGCAATGCACTACTGATTTGATATCCGAACGCTGCTTGTAGATTTCCAAGTGCAGCAGTGCTTCGCTGCTGCGTTTCTTGCGACCAGCCAATTGCTTGCCGGTCATATCAACCAAGCAAATATCATCGGGCTTAAGAAAGCCTTTGGAGTGCATGGTTGGAGTGCAAAGCACTTCGTTCTCGCTGATACGGACAGTAATATTTCCGTCGTTAGCTGCAGCGAAGCCTTTTTCATAAATCCTGCGACCTATTTCGCAAATGTCTTGTTTGATCTTATGAGCGTTGACCATTCCTACGAATCCTTAAACGAACCAATTTAAAACTGTTTATTGAAGTTTCTTAAGCGAGGCTGAATCAATTTCTACCGAATCCAGAATCGCTGCGTTGTACGCGTCGACCGGCTTTATCTCCGGCTTAAACGCCTGCGCAGCTTCTGCTCCGTCACTTACCGCAATCGTCGTCCCTGGAGATGCACCTAGGTCATCCCACACCACCAACAGATCCTGATCTTCCGGAGTAGGCTGACCGAGCAACTCATGATTGATCGAATGCGCCAATACAAATCGTCCACCACGCAAGGCAGGATGACTTCGATTGAGCGTTACATAACCCAGTGTTTTATAGAGATGCATCTCAGACCGTCTCCATTCGCTGTCGCCAATAACCGCTGTCATAGACGCGGTTGCAAGCGTTTAATGTCAACGGAATATTCCATTGCCTTGGATCAAGAACCCATACCTGCGGTCCTGCTTCGGACAAAGCCAACTGCAGATCCCCCCACGAAGCAACTCGTACGGCACGAATCCCGGCTCTCGCAAGCTGCACTACTGCATCAAAGCTGCTTTCCGTGACTAGCACAGCGAGTCGATGGCCTTGAGAAAATTTCTTTTGTACCTGCGCAATAATCTCCGGCATCATCGCCGCGATCTCATCTAGACTTCCACGTTTCGGGCAAAGGCTCTTTTGCAACCGCTCCATCCACACCTTCGGGCAGAGTACAGACAAAGCAGCAACGGAACTCACCGGTGCGGACAGACTTCCGCTGACGACAACTGTATTGGAGGATTGCGGGTTTGATAGTTGAGCTTGCGATTCTCCACGCACTAATTCAACTCGAGTCGCTCTCAACAGATCTCTAGCCGCAGGGGTTACGACTGCTTTGGATCGTACCCTAACCTTTTTGATTCCATTGAGTTTTCCCTGCAGCAACCCCACGCTGACCACAGACGCCATCACCGCTATCTCATCCTTGGGACGTGATGCTGCAGAAGCTTCGGAAACTATTTGAGTCGGTACAGAAGGAATCGTTGTATTGGAGTTTGCACCAGCAACATTTCCAAGACTGGGCGCAAGACGAGCCATCACTTCGCGAACTAGCATCTCGATTTGATTTGCGTCGTTGGTCATGGCTAACTTTTAAAAAGGAAAACTACAAAACGTCTCAAATCATTTTCTGGCGTCGAAGCAAACTTCAGTGCCATTCACTTTCAGCGCGATTAGAGCGGTGGATCGACAATCCCCAGCACAGCCCAGCGAATAGGTGAATTCTCTATTCCGAAGATCTCTTTTAGCGCACTGCCATCGCTGGTCATCATCACCGAATCACCAATTCCAGAACCGAGACTATCAATCACCAGAACCGGTCCACCATCGGGTCGCTTCATATCGGCCATCAACGGCTGAACCACCAACAACTTTTGGTTTCCCAGCGTCGGGTGTTTCACCGTCGATGTCGCTCTACCTAAAACCAACCCAACTTGCATGGACTCAAACCTACATTTCGTTTTTCTTGTATTCCGTGTAACTTCGATAGAAAGCTACTCGTCAACTTATTGCACACCTGGATCGCCCAAGATCCACAGATCGTCGATCAGCGAGCAGCGGCGTTCGCGAGTAAAAGTCATCGGCGTCGTAACCCCTTCACCGGTCGGTCCAGCGATCGAGAACGATATGTAACCTTCTCCTCCCAAACCGAGAGATGCCATGCATGGACCGTTTTTAACAAACAGCGTTGTATCCATGGCTCGAGCCATCTTGGTCATATTGCGAACATTTCTTGAATGGATGATGCTTGTATGCCGGAAGCCATGTTCGTAATGTTTTGCCAGTTCAATACCATGATCGATATTGCGGCAGCGAACGAATGGAACAAACGGCATCATCTGCTCCACCGAGACGAAAGGATGCTCGGCTGCTGTTTCTCCGAATAAAAGCTCAACCGAGGGAGCAA
>JBEGUT010000361.1:0-5003 GCA_041178745.1 Planctomycetota bacterium
ATAAAGCCAAAAGGCGGTATGATGAAGTATCCAAACAGTGGGTCGAGGCGAAAGAAAAAACTGAGAAGGATGCACTTGCCAATCAAGTGGTTGCTTGTGAGGAAGAACTCAACGCATCCATCACAGCCACTCAGAGAGCGATGGGGCGATTGAATTGGATGAGTCGCTTTGAGACCGAACGAGAAGGACTCAATACAGCGATCCCTTGGCTATCGTTGCCGATTGTTGCCCGAGGTGGCTCTCTGCTGGTCAACTTGATTTGGCCCGCAGCGATTTATTTGCAAATCCGCTTGATCTCTGTGATCCGATACTTGCTGGTTAACGCGAAACGGGGTGTTATGCCGGGGAGTGTTGGGGATCAACGAATTCTCAGAGATTTTTGGTGGTTTATAGTGTCGCCGATTTTTTGGGGATTAATGCTGTGGGGTGTAGTGGTTTGAGTCGATTCACAATGCCAACTTTGCTGTTAAGCGATGTTATCGTGGCTCAAGAATAAAAAATGGTGAAAGATGGTTGGGGCTGAAGAGCGATCGAAAACGATACCACTACAAGTTCGCGGTGTGGTTCATAAGTATGGCGACAAAGTCGCTTTGAACGGTGTCGATTTGGTAGTTGGCCAACGCGAGATATTTGCGTTGTTGGGACCTAACGGCAGTGGAAAGTCGACACTTTTTCGTTTGATCAGCACGCTGGCGACAGTACAGCGAGGAGATATCTCGGTCTTTGGTGCTGATGTGGTTGAGCAAAAGGCGTTGGTGCGGAGTTACCTAGGGGTTGTCTTTCAATCGCCAAGCTTGGATGGCAAGTTAACGGTTATCGAGAACCTGTGGTGCCAAGGTGTACTCTATGGATTGAGGGGACGCCAGTTGCACTCGCGCTGTGATGAGGTGCTCAATCAATTGGGGATGCTGGATCGCAAAAGCCAATTGTGCCAAGAGTTGTCGGGTGGAATGAAAAGACGAGTCGAATTAGCGAAAGGATTACTCCATCGTCCCCGCTTATTGTTGATGGATGAACCTAGCACTGGACTTGATCCGGCTGCGAGGTTGGATCTATGGCACGCGCTGGAGCAATTGCGAGACCAAGCGGACGTTACCGTGTTGATGACGACCCATTTGCTGGAAGAGGCCGACAAAGCAAACCAAATTGCGATTCTGGATGCAGGGCAAGTGGTGGCGTGTGGTACTCCTTCCGAACTGCGACGCCAAGAAGGAAGTGAAGTGATTGCCATATCAACAGACCGCGTTGAAGAAGTTGCTGAAAAGCTGGAGCGAGAGTTAGCGTTGGTCGTGAAGCGTTTGCCGGCGGAAGTTCGCGTTACGACCGATGGTGCCTTGGAGCGACTATCAGAAGTTACCAAAGCGGTGATGCCGTGGTCGCATCAAGTGACGGTGGGTCGAGCTAGTCTCGAAGATGTGTTCATCTCGAAGACGGGGCATCAGTTCTGGCAAAGTCATAAAAGCTGAACGACGAAGTATTGCGAATGCATAGCGAAAGAATTTTCAGAAGTCGCTGAGTGGAATAAGTTGATTTTTTATGAATACGATTTTCATGTTGACGTGGAGGGAATGGGTTCGTTTCTTCCGTCAGAGGCATCGCGTGATTGCGGCGCTCGGTCAACCGATACTTTTTTGGTTGCTTTTCGGCACTGGAATGCACCAATCATTTCGCGTTGAGGGTGGTACGGATTTCATGTCGTACTATCTACCGGGAACCGTCGCTTTGATTTTGATGTTCACCGCGATCTTTGCGACGATCTCGATTATCGAAGATCGCCGTGAAGGGTTTTTGCAGAATGTACTTGTCGCCCCCGTACCTCGCTGGACGATCGCTGTTGGCAAGATTCTTGGTGGTGGAGCCATTGCGTGGGTACAGGCTGCCATTTTTATCGGATTAGCGGTTTTGGTCGGTAGTGTAACGATCTCTTGGGGGTTATTGGGCCTGGCCATTTTAATGGCGATAACTGCGGCTGGGTTAACAGCCTTGGGTGTTATGTTTGCTTGGCCTATGGATTCCACACAGGGATTCCATGCCGTGATGAACCTGGTTTTGATGCCTCTGTGGTTGCTAAGTGGAGCGTTTTTCCCGATCCCATACCCGGGAACAACGGCAGAAATAGGGCAGGTTGTGATACACTGGATTATGCGGTTAAATCCGCTCAGTTACGCGGTCTCTGGAATGCGGCAACTATTGATGCCGCTCGGCGAGAAAGGGGTTGGCGTGTGGCAACCTTCGCTAGAGTTGTGCTGGATCGTGACCATCCTTTTTTCCGTTGTTGCCATTGCGATGGCTGCGCTGGTAGTACGTCGACCTGCGCGAGGTGATTTAAGATGAAATCCAATTTGAGAAATGGTTCTGCAATCTTAACGTCGATCTTGTTTGCAGGAGCTCTGTTGGTTCTCTTGTTGCTCTTGATAATGGCTTTTGCTGCTTACAAGCAAAAGCTTCGCAAGGCGATGGATAGCGATACAGCGGGAGTTGCTGGGCGAGCGATGGTGGAGAGCGAAGATGGCAAACGGATGATTACCACTGACGGCGCTGAGCCAGTACGGGTCATTGAGCAAGGTTGGCTAAGCGATTTTGAATTGACGAGCAGTCGCAAAGAAACGGTTACCAGTGCTTCGCTGCTGGGAAAGCCTTATGTCGTCAGTTTCTTCTTCTCGACCTGTCCTAGTATCTGCGTAAAACAGAATGAGAAGACCAAGCAGTTATACGAGAAGTTTTCTGAGAAGGGAATTCGCTTCGTTAGCATTTCGGTGGATCCGGAAATCGATACTCCAGAGAGGCTTACCGAGTATGCGGAGCGATTCGGAGCAGATACGCAGAAGTGGTTGTTTTTGACCGGACCCATGGATTACATCAGCCGCGTTGGGGCGGAGGTTTTCAGGATTTTTGTTACGCGCCGTGGGCATCCCGAACAATTCATTGTTGTCGATGCGGATGGAAAAATCTTCGGTTACTACAACTGGACCGATGCGGGACAGTTTTTGTCTCTGCAGCAGGATCTTGCTGCCATGGCAGAGGATACAACGTTGCGGGCGAGCGATGTCCCTAAGGGACGAGAAGTGACAAAACCAGAGCCGCCACAAGAAGATGAGTAGTACGAGCGTTTGAACGCGAACATTTTAGAAAAAGACCATACGTAATAAGATTACGCCGAACAGGATTACACTGAGGAATTGAGAAGTGATTGAGCTGTTGCCCCATGTGAATGTCAGTTTGAATGCTCTAGCGACTTTGCTGTTGATTGTAGGGAGGGTGCTTATCTATCAACGCAAGGAAAAAGCACATCGCAATGTGATGCTCGCGACGCTGGTTGTCAGCGGCGTATTTTTAACTTGCTACTTGATTTATCATTTCAACGTTCCGAGCAAAAGATTTCCCACAGATACCGAGGTGGCACCGTTGGCAGCGCGATATATTTACTACGCGATCTTGTTGACGCACGTGCTATTGGCGATTTCAGTTCCATTCCTTGCGATCTCATCGATTTACTACGGTCTGAAAGATAATCGAGCTGCTCACAAAAAAGTTGTGGCATGGGCTTGGCCCATTTGGCTTTATGTTTCTGTAACGGGAATCATTGTCTATTTGATGCTGTATCAAATCTATGTTCCCAAAATCGCTGCTTGAAAAAGTATCCGGGATAATGGGGCAAATGGTTGTGGTTAAGTTTGGATCGAGGGTACAGGGTGTTGGTCTAGATATTATTGGTCTAGCGATGTAATAAGAGGTGGTTTGATTTGTCCCATCCAACCAATCTGCATAATTTGAATCGCTGTTTCAGTGCGGGAAGCCGAAGGAATCTCAAAGGCTTCAACGTGTTCCAAAGCAGAAGTTATCTGCATCTTCCGGTCTTTCTGGCGATTGTATCCCTTTTGCCTTGGAGTATCTGTGCAGCTCAGACAGTAGGGTGGCGCAATCAGATTCCAGAAGTCGATGCGCCGAGATTGAATCAGTTGCAGCAAGTTGAGTTGTTGGTTCAATCAAAAGAGTACGGCGAAGCGATAGATCTTCTCCAGAAAATCGAAGACGAAGGAGACGGGTTGGTGGTGCAGTCCGGGCGACTTCCTGGCGATTCACCCTTTGTTGTTGCCCGTTACGTTTCTTTGGTCGACTACTGCCATGCCGTTCGCCTTGTTTGGGCAACGCGTGCTCCTGAGGCGCTGGCCGTGTATCGCCAGCGCATTGATGCCCAAAGTAAAAAGGCTTGGGATGAAATCCGTAAGACGAATCGTGCGGAGGAAGGAGAGAAGTGGCTGAAGCGATACATCGCTTCTTCGATCGCAAGTGAAGTAATGTTATGGGTTGGGGATTTGTGGCTCGATCGAGGTAACTATCAAGCGGCCAGGGAATGTTATCAGCGGATTTTGCCGGGCGCACGATTGAGTTACTACCAAGAGTCGCAGGCCGATCCAAGTGAACGGATAGGGGGAAGTGTCTCCTTCAGTCGCTTGCTAAATCAATGTGGTCCCTCGCAAGAAGCTTTCTCGGGACTTTTGGAAGCGATCAAGAAAGAGAGGATTGGCGAATTAGGCTGGAGTCTGCCAGTAGCTAAGGTACCGCCAGCAGATGTGTGGGCGAGGCTTGTGTGGTGTTCGGTTTTGGAACGAGATGTAGAACGCGCTAACCTTGAATTGAAGTTGTTTGAACAGCTTTATCCTGAAGAGAATGTGACACTTGCGTCTGGAAAGGTTTTGGGAACCTGGGGTGAGCAGTTGAAGAAGTCGATTCGAGATTTGGATTTAACATCGACAATAAGTGGCGAACTTGATTGGCGAATCTTGGGTGGGAATGCCTCACGGAACGCATTGTCGGTTGAAGAGGTGCGACCGCTGGACTGGCCGCGTTGGACACATCCATTCTATCGATTGTCGGCAGCCATGGATCGTAATCCCGCCGGGCAACCTCGGGTGGGCGAAGATGCTGAGGCCGTTCTCTCGTACCATCCGGTCATTGATAAAGGGCGCGTTTATGTCAATGACTTGCAACGGATCTACGCG
>JBEGUT010000362.1:0-5003 GCA_041178745.1 Planctomycetota bacterium
TTGCCTGATGGTTTTACGCCGCAAACCGCGATCGCAATTGGCTATGTCGCACGCGAATCTCTTGCGGGTCAAGAGAGTTTCGCAGGACGGGATAAGCAACCTCGCGTTCGCAAACCGATTTCTGATTTTGTTTACTGTGGCAAATGGGGATCTTCGTTTGTAACGAAGAAGTGAGTGGTTATGCAACCTCACCATTCTAAATGGATCGAGGACTGGGTAAGTCAACTCCAGGACATCGAAGATCGTGGAGGTAGACGCGTTCTCCGGGTTCATGATCGCAGTAACGATTCCGCCGCTTCGATGTCCGTCAACGGTCATCGAGCCTTGAATTTTGGTGCCAATGACTACTTGAACCTCGCTCGGCATCCACTGGTTATCGAACGCATTGTGCAAATTGTCGAGCAAGTAGGGTGGGGAAGTGGAGCCAGTCCGTTGGTCAGTGGACGAGGTCCGATCCACGAGGAACTCGAGAAGAAACTCAGCGAGTTTGAAGAAGCGGAGGGTGCCCTACTTTTTCCCACCGGCTATGCTGCGAATATGGCTGCCGTTATGACCTTGGTGGGACATGGAGACGTCATCTTTAGCGATAGGCTGAATCACGCTAGTCTCATCGATGGTTGCCAGTTGTCTGGTGCTGAAGTATATCGATATCACCATTGCGACATGGACCATCTTGAGACACTGCTGAAACGTCATCGTGAAAAATTCAAAAGAGCGATACTAGTTACAGATACGCTCTTTAGCATGGATGGGGACTTGGCTCCCGTGAGGGGGCTTGGAGAACTTGCGTCTCGATACGACTGTGCGGTGCTTGCTGACGAAGCACACGCTACGGGAGTTTATGGAAGTAAAGGTGCAGGATGGTGCCATGAGTCGGGATGCATTGATCAAGTTTTGATTCGAACCGGCACGATCAGTAAGTCGCTGGGAGGCTTGGGTGGCTTTCTGGTCGGTCCCGATCCGCTGATTCAGCTCGCCATTCATCGTGGGCGTGGGTTCATGTTTAGCACTGCGATGCCTCAGGCCATCGCTGCGGCAGCCAGCGTAGCCATCGATTTGGTATCTGCGATGGAACAAGAGCGTATCGAACTTCGGATGATGAGTGTTGAACTGCGACGAACACTTCGTGAACAAGGTTGGCAAGTTGGGGAAGGTGATAGCCCGATCATTCCAGTCTATATCGGCGATCCCAATAAGACGATGCAATTAGCGAAATCACTCTTTGGTCATGGCTGTTACGTACCTGCTATCCGACCGCCAAGTGTACCGGTCGGTAAATCGCTTTTGCGAATCAGTTTGTCGGTGATGCATTCGCGCCAAGATATTGCCAAGCTCGGCGATTGCTTTATGAATTTGCGTCAGCAATCTTTAAATGGCGATACATCATCACCGGTTGCTGGCTGGACTGGTAACGAATGACCGAATCAAATTCGATAGTCCATCAGTCTTCGCTGCTGAAACCAATTCTTCGATTAGCTTGGCCCGTTGTGGTTGAGCAACTGCTCGTATTGATGGTGGGATTGGTTGATACTTTTCTGACGGGGCAATTTTTAGAAACTCATCATATGGCAGCGATGGGGCAGATGGCTTACCTGCTATGGATGTTTCCTGCTCTGATGAGTGTCATAAGTATCGGTACAACGGCAGTGGTCGCACGCGAAATCGGTGCAGGCCGTAGAGACATCGCGAATCTGGTGACCAATCAAGCCTTGTTAATGGGTCTAGGGATTTCATTGAGCCTCTTGTCGATCTTTGCGATGGGCCATGATCGCTTGCTGGATATCCTGCAATTGCGTCCTGAAGCGAAGCAGGCTGCAATGGAGTACCTGCGATGGATTATTCCGGTGCTGCCGTTGATGATGTTTCAGCAAATCGGTATCGCTGCATTTCGAGGTGCAGGAAATACTTTAAGTGGATTGCTCGTAATGGGGCTAGTAAATCTAGTGAACATCCTTCTGGCCAGCGTGCTTGTCAGTGGTTGGGGTGGATTTCCAAACCTAGGTTGGAACGGGCTAGCGATCGGCGCTTCTATGGGTTACCTCACCGGCGCATTGTTTGTCATTGTCTTACTCTTGCGAGGTGATTTTGGTTTGAGTATTCGGTTGTCTTGCCTGAAGCCCGACTTGACGCAGATGAAGAGAATTCTCGCAGTCGGGTTACCGGGTGGGCTCGATATGATGGCGACAGTGTTTTGTCATTTATGGTTTCTGGGAATTATCAATAGCCTCGGTACATTGGCTGCTGCGGCCCATGGACTAGCGATCCGCGTTGAAGCGATCGCCTATGCACCTGGCAGTGCGTTTCAAGTAGCAGCGGCAACACTGACTGGACAGTTTCTCGGGGCCGAGATGCCACAGCGAGCCGCGAAAGCTGTCTGGATTACTTGCTTGTTATGTTCACTCACAATGAGTTCTGCGGTGCTGCTCTTTTTCTTTTCGAGCACGGAAGTGATTCGGTGTTTCGTTCAGTCCCAGGATGAGGCATTGATCCAACAAGCTTCACGACTGCTCAAGATCGTTAGTGTTGGTTTAATTCCGTTATCGGTTGTTTTGGTATTTTCAGGAGCATTGCGCGGAGCTGGTGATACGCGTGGTCCGCTGGTGGTTACGTTCATCTGTTTTGTTTTGATTCGTATTCCACTTTCCTATTTTTTGGCATGTGAGAAGCTACCATTTTCCTGGGGTGGAGAGGTGCTCATTGGACTTGGCTGGGGAGTGCAGGGAGCGTGGTATGCAATGGTCAGCGACTTAATTGTTCGCGCCCTGCTGCTCGCTTCGCGATTTGTGGTAGGCAAATGGAAGTTGCTGAAAGTGTGACTTCGAAAATGTGCCGAGTCCTTGCCTACTGCACGTCCTGCATGCGAAGTAGATAAGTTTCTTGAGTTATTCGCCCGCAGAGAAAATCGTAAGATAAAATATATCGGGCGATACGGTGTATATCTTCGCTAGCGTGTTGCTCGCGAAATGCCACGCGGCTTAATCGATAGTTATCGTTGAGATCTGCCAGTTTTGCTGTTACAGCGAGAGCATTGTCAGCAAGCCTAACAACATAGTCGCTGTAGGGAACGCTTTCGTCCCTGGTCAAAAAGACAATCGCATCGATCACTTTTTGCGAAAAACCCGCTTGGATCAGGTCGGCCTGAGTCCAAGCGGTATCTTCTAAAAGATCATGTAAAACGGCAACTTGTTTTTCATCTGAACCTTCGACGGCGAGCATAACACGAAGAAGGTGGTGGATGAAAGGAAGCCCTTGTTTATCGATTTGACCGCGGTGTGCATCGACTGCGATTTGTATAGCGCGCTCTTCGATGTTCGCGATGCAACGATAAGATTCGGGATTGCTCATTTTACAGGAAGACCGTTTCTGCTTTTGGTAACGAAAGAGTAAAGTGCAAAATTATGCGATTAAGGTTTCAAAAAGCGAATGCAAACGGGCATGCCAACTGTGATGCTCTCACCGGTTGCCTCTAATTTACCCGTTTCGCGATTCAGTCTGAAGGAATGGATGGAGTCGCTGTCTTGGTTTTCGGCGAGTAGGAATTTCCCAGTCGGATCGAAACGGAAGTTGCGAGGGATTTTTCCTCGAGTCGACTCATGTCCGACAGGAACAAGCTTTCCTGCTTCTCGATCGACTCGGAAAATGGCAATAGAATTGTGACCACGATTAGAAACATAAGCATAGTTGCCATCGGGGCCGAATAAAGCCTCAGCCGTACTGTTGCCTGGTTCTTTATATTCAGCAGGTAAAGTGCTTTTGGAATCCTTAACAGAGAAAACACCCTTCTCAGAGTCCCAAGCAGCCAAGCTAACTTCGGAAGTCATTTCGTGATTGATGATGGCCCATTTTCCATCGGGCGAAAAATCGAGGTGACGTGGGCCGGCACCTGGAGGAAGAGTTACGAACGGTGTTGGTGCGGGAACCAATTGGCCCGAAGCCGATTTGAGTTGGTAGACCAGAACCTGATCGGTGCCCAAGTCCGCCGCAACAATCCAACGTCCCGAAGGGTCGGTTTGTATGCTATGGGCGTGAGGACCCATTTGTCGTTGTTTGTCGACGCTTGAGCCCTGATGCTGGATGACCGAACTGGCTGGTAATAATCCACCACTGTTTGCAATTGGCAGTAAAACCGAGCTGCCGTTACCGTAATTCGCGATCATCGTATACTTGCCATCTTTATCGAAACCAACATAGCAAGGTATATCGCCTTCCGCCGATTGTGAATTGATTTTGGTTAGCGTTCCCGATGGATCGATTTTGAACGCAACGACCTCAGCTCCCTTTCCGTTTTTGTCTCGCATATTTTCGGTGACTGCGTAGAGATACTTACCGGAAGGGTGAATGTTCAAAAACGAAGGGTTCGAAAGCTTAGCGACAAGTTGGGGTGTTGTCATCTTTCCGGTTGCTAGATCAAGTTCCGATCGATAGAGACCTTCGCTGGTTCGAGCGGTGTAGGTTCCGATATAAAACGGAATCGATTTTGGTTCCTCAGCGAACGAGGATGTTGAAAGTAGCGATGCGCCGATCAACCAACTGATCGAGAGTGCCAAGGAAGCACGGTAAAGTCTTTGAAGCCAAGAAGTGGGTTTCATGAGCGACCTTTCATCAAAGCAGTGAGGAGAGTCAAGGGGAAAGGGGAGCAGGCAACGATTGATGTATGAACGCTAATCGTAACGTTCATCAGGCTAGGATATCGTGAATGATCCTACCATGAACATCGGTTAGGCGAAAATCGCGACCACCGTAACGAAACGTCAGCTTCTCATGATCCAGCCCAAGTAAGTAGAGAAGGGTCGCGTGATAGTCATGGACATGAACTTTTCGATCAGCCGCATAAAAGCCGTAATCATCGCTTTCGCCGTACGAAATACCAGGTTTCACACCACCGCCGGCAAACCAATAGGTAAAAGCATGTGGGTTATGATCGCGACCGTTATCGCCTTGAGCCGTGGGTGTTCGACCAAATTCAGCGCCCCAGATAACGAGCGTTTCATCGAGTAAGCCGC
>JBEGUT010000363.1:0-4993 GCA_041178745.1 Planctomycetota bacterium
TTTCGATTCGGCGAAGCGGTTTAAGGACAGGGCTACCTTTGGCGTCTTTGGGGCCGGTTGTTTCCGGCGCATGAATGACAACCTGTTCGGTGGCCTCAGGAACCTGAATTTCCTTGCGACATTTTGGGCATGGCCCCTTCTTACCAGCGAACTTCTCACTGACTTCGAATCTCGTGAGGCAACCGGGGCAGGTAACAGCAATTTTCATGGGGAGTTCATTGGAAAATGTAGAGTTGGTCGAAGTTCGCTAAATCAATATTATGCGGGCCTTGGTTTGGTGCCTGTAGAAAGTCGCTGCTACTGTCATTCAACACGCTCTCTATTGGATCTTCGAGGTTGTGAATCGTTAATTGAAAAATCGAAATGGATGCAACGCTACGACTTGCAGTTACCGAACCCAAGAACCCTCTGAGTCTATTATCTAGTCTAGTCGTCAGTTTCGATGGCCTCATGCGACAAGTCAAGACATGGTTGCAAACAACGAGGTTGTAAACCAACAAGGTAATCCTGGGGTGATCGGTGAAGTCCAGGATCGAGGTTTATTCCGAAATGGTTCCAAGTTTAGTGAGGAAACATGACGTTATCATCACGGCAAGGAAGGTCGGCAGCACTATCGATCCGTAAAACAAAGGTTTTCTAACTAAATGTCGCGACATAGGCAGTTCGGCACCTATCTGCGATACTCAAGGGATTGGGACTCTAAGATGTTTCCCAGTGGTTACCTGGACTGCATTAAACTGTAGAAATAACAATTTGCCAAAGCTATGGGCAACTGAGGGGTTAGCGATTTCTGCCGAAATACTTCCTAATGGGAAGTGTAATGGGTGCAAAGCCTTCTCGAGAAATCGCTTCGGATGAAGTTATCGCAAAGAGGGCTCGGTTAGGAATTTACGGTGGCGTTCGCAGAGCATTGAGTATTCCGGGTAATTGAGTATTTCGGGTGGCAGGGAATCGTAATTGTTTTAGGGTATAGCTGAATCACTGTGACTGAGTGTGAAGCATGGCTTTTGGGGAGAGTTAAGAATTGGAACCACGGGAAACGGAAGCTAGCAGTTTAGTGGGGAATGATCCAGGTGCTCCCTCGAACGAACCCTGGCTGCATATCGCGCTTTATCAACCAGAGATTCCGCAGAACACCGGTAATATAGGTCGAACCTGTGTCGCGTTGGGGGCGAAGCTATGGATTATCCGGCCCACTGGTTTTCGACTCGATGCTCAGCAGTTGCGCAGGGCGGGATTGGATTATTGGCAGCATTTGGTTTGGGAAGCCGTTGATCATTGGGACGATTTTCTAACTCGATTCAGTGGGCGTCGCATTTGGATCATCTCGAAATTCGGCAAGACGATTTACCATCAAGCGCGGTTCCAGCAAGGTGATGTCCTTTTGTTTGGATCTGAAACCTCGGGGCTTCCGCCGGGGATCCACTCGCAGTTTAGTGATCATTCCTTACAAATCCCGATGCGTGAAGAAGCAAGGAGTTTAAATCTCTCCAATGCCGTCTCTATCGTCGCTTACGAAGCACATCGTCAACTTGCGACAAAAATCTGATTTATTTTTGGAGAGCGACATATCAGGGAGATTAGTTTCAAAAACTAAGCTCAAAAGCGGCAGTCGAGTGAACGTTATCTCGCGTCGTGGTTTCTCTCTTAAGTCGGTTCGAATCATTCCATAAAGAATGAGGCGAAGTTGTACTAAGTGGATTCATCTGAAAAGAGGACTTTCGTTGTGTCTGAGAAATCCGATTTTTGGCAAAAGAAAATTATTCCAGTAAGCGAATCGATCGCTGAGCTTAATTTGGGAGATTCAATTTCGCCTATCACGGTCATTGGAACCGAAAAGATTCGCGAAACTTTTGATAACGGTTGTTTGCAGCAAGCGGTCAATTCACGTTTAGCACCTGGCGTTTCGCAAGTGGTGCTCAATCCTGATGCGCACGTTGGTTATGGTGCCCCTGTCGGTTGCGTGTTGGTTTCACCCAGCCATGTTTATCCAGGTCCCGTTGGCGTGGATATCAAGTGTTCGATGAGCCTTCTGCAGACCGATGTCCCTGAGGATGCTCTCGCTTCGCCTCAAGTCCGCCGTCGCTTGATCGAGGCGATTTGCGAACGTACGCCGACTGGAATGGGGAAAGGTAATCGGCATGTCAAGAAAGCGCGGTCAATCTCCGCGCAGGCAGGTTGGGAAGCGTGTGTTGCTGGTGCAGTACCAAGTGTTCTGGATGCCTTAGGAATTCCCGGATTTTGGTCGAACCGTTGTGACGATGCATTTCATGTTGCCGCCGATGGGACCACAAAATCATTAGAGGATCGTTTAGAGCATTTGGTCTCTAAGTCCTTGATTCCAAACTTTGTAGAAAAGTGTCAGCAGCTCGGGTCGTACGGTGGTGGGAATCATTTTGGTGAGTGCGAAGTGGTGCGTTTGGTGGCAGACGAAGGAAGTCGTAAGATTGCCGAGTCCTTCGGGCTGCGCGATGGACGTATCGCCTTTTTGTCGCACTGCGGCTCAAGAGGGCTCGGTCATCGATTGGCAACCAACCAGTTCCATGTGCTGCAAAATCTTTTTCGGCAGCGTGGATGGGATTTTCCCGGTGGAGACAAGGAACTTGTGTACGCGGAACTAGGTTCCGAAGAAGCGGATCATTATTTGAGTGATATGGCTTTGGGAGCGAATTTCGCAACCGTCAATCATCTTTTGATCAACGCTTTGGTGTTAGATGCATTCCGAGAAGTTTTGCCGGGAACCGAGGGTGAGTTGATTTACTTTATCAGCCACAATATCGCTCGCCGCGAATTGCTTCATGGCAAAGAGCAATGGGTGCACCGCAAAGGGGCAACACGAGCTTTTCCAGCGGGTCATCCAGAACTGGCAAACACACCGTATGCACAGACCGGTCATCCAATCCTTTTGCCTGGAAACCCGCGCGACGGTTCCGCCGTCATGGTTGCCAAACCGGGGGCTGAGGTAGCGTGTTTCAGTATCAATCATGGCGCAGGTCGAATTCTTGGTCGCAAAGCGGCTCAAAGAACGCTTGATCAAAAAATCGTTGATAGTGAGTTGCGGTCGCTGGATATTTTGTCCAATTGTCGGCAGTATCCACTGGATGAAGCACCCTCCGCTTACAAGGATTTTCGCGAAGTGCTTCGGAGTGTGGAACTGGCTGGATTGGCAACGGAAGTAGCTCGGCTGGACGCCCGCTTTGTCATTAAAGATGGCGGACCGGCTGATGATTGATACCGAATTGAGTTGGCAGGAAGGTAGTAAGCGGCTTCGTTTGACTTAGCTAGATGCTGCCCAGCGACTACCCAGGGTTGTATAATTCACCGTAGAGCCGGGTCGACCCGAGAAAGCAGGTGTTTTTCTCAGAGCGGACTTGGTTCGAAGTCGCTAAAACTGGTAAAACATGGGAAGCCATCTGTGGTGCCATTGTCGTGGATCGCTCTGCGGTCCAACGCGAACTGGGGACAGACTTGGGGATGAAGAAGACGTTAGATCGCAGAGCAGTCCACAACGATATGCATCACCTCGGAGCGGTCCATGATGACGTGAAGTGGCAGGGAGCGATCCGCGACTTGAGCGTTTGAATTAAAGTTGATCGGTTAAGAACATAAAGTTGGAGTGGGATTGATTATGGCAAGGTCATTAAAGTTAAACCGAAAATTGCCATTGGCTATTTCGTTTTTGAGCTTATTGCTGTTTTGCTCGCCTAACTTCGTGTGGGCCCAGTCGGCTGGTCAAGCTGATTTGGACAAGGCAACCGACCTGAAGATCGAAGCAGATTCGATTGAGAAGTTGGTTGAAGTGATCGATCTTTGCAAAAAAGCGATCGAGAAGGGGCTCAATGATGAAGAGAAAGCTCTCGCCCAGCAGTTGCTTTCATCCGCAGCTTTCGAGCAGGCTGAAAAAATGACGCAGCGAATGGCTCAGGGTCGACTCACACCTCGCAGCCTCTCGCGCCAGCGGGATGAAGCGATCGCTGCTCTCGAACTCGCTCTAGCCAACAATGACAAATTCCCTGAGGCTTGGATTCTTAAAGCCAAGCTGTACACGATTCCCGAAGCAAATCAGGAAAAGGCGGTCGAAGCGATCGGCAAAGCGATTGAATTGCTTCAGGATAGACCCATGGAACTTGCAGATGCCTATTTGCTGCGAGCCCAATTGGTTCCAGACGTCGAAGATAAATTAGCCGATATCACCAAAGCTACCGAAGCTAACCCTTCGAATATCAACGCTTGGCAAATACGCATCGCTTTGTTGGATCAATTAGGTAAAAGCGAAGACGCTTATAAGGCGAGCTTGCAGTTGATCGAACGTGAGCCAGAAAATTTGGTAGCACTGGAAGTTGCTGTACGTTCGCTTTTGAAAATGGAAAAGACGGATGATGCCGTTGAGTTTTTAGGGAAACGCATCGAGCAGAATTCGAAAAATAGCGCAGCCTATCGCATGCGTGCTCAGTTGCTGAGAACGCAGGACAAGAAAGATGCGGCGTTACAAGATCTTAACAAGGCAATTGAAATCAACAAGAAAGATGCAATTTCGCTGTTAATGAGAAGCGAGATCTATCTTGAACAGGAGAAGTTGGAGCAGGCTCGAGCTGATATCGACGAAGCACTTTTGGTTGAGCCGAACTTAGTGCAGGGAATCTTAATGCGAAGTTTGGTAGCAGCGCAGGAAAAACGTTACTCCGATGCGATCGCTGACATGCGCAAGCTTGTTCGAGCACAACCTGATAATCCAGCTTGGATGTTGCAACTCGCTTCGTACTATCAGTTGGACAATCGTCCAAGAATGTCGATCAAGGTAGCTGATGAAGTGATCAAAAAAGATGAGAAGAACTGGCGCGCACATCGACTTCGCGGGGATGCTTTATTGAGTGTAGGCGATCACAAGCTCGCAGTTGGTGATTACGAGAAAGCAATCACTTTATTAGATGCCGTTAAGAGTGAACTGGCTGCACAGAAGGATCAAAATAAGCCAGAGGCTGGTAAAGAAGAG
>JBEGUT010000364.1:0-4993 GCA_041178745.1 Planctomycetota bacterium
TGGTGAAGAACATCCATTCCCCCCGCCATCGCAGTGGGGCTACAGTCAACATGGCCCCTTTAATGCAGTTTATGAACATTCCAAACGAAGTGTTTATTTGATGGTGCAGCGAATCAAGCGACATCCCTTTTTAGCCCTTTTTGATGGTCCGGATCCGAATGCATCCACGGCGGTTCGTTTGGGTACAACCGTACCGACTCAAGCGTTATTCTTTTTGAATGATCCATTCGTTCACTCGCGATCCGATGCATGGGCGGAGCGGTTGCACAAGGAGTCACCTGAATTTGAATCGCAGGTGGCTCGAGCAATTTCTGAGTCGACCGGGCGGGTTGCCGATGAGAAGGACTTAGCCATAGCGAGACGTTTTCGTGATCGCTATTCAAAACAGTTGATCGCGACAGGTCAGGCCGTGAGCGATAAAGCGATCCTGTCGGCTTATCTTCGATCGTTGCTAGGTAGTAATGGATTTCTCTTTGTGGATTAGGATCGGACATATGACAAGAGATTATCCGTTGAATCGTAGGCATGCGATGCGATCGCTGCTCGGAGGTTCGCTCCTTTTTCCTGGGCTGATCTCTGAATTGCTGCTGGAATCCACAGCCGGGGAGAAGGGTATTGTTGGTAATATTGCGGATCCCTTGGCAGCCAAGTCTTCACATTTTCCACCAAAGGCGAAGCATGTCATCTTTTTGTACATGAGCGGGGGTGTTTCGCATGTTGAATCTTGGGATCCCAAACCGCAACTAGTAAAGGATGCAGGAAAGACGGTTTCAGTCAATGAATTCCAGGGGCGTAAGGGGGACTTTAAAATGTTCCTCAAGAGTCCGCAGTGGAAGTTCAACCGTCATGGACAAAGCGGCATCGAGGTGAGTTCTTTATTTCCACATATGGCTCAGTGTGTCGACGATCTTTGCGTGATTCGTTCGATGAAGTCTGATCATACGAATCATTACGAAGCTACTTTAGGGATACATACTGGATCATTTACGTTTGCCAGACCAAGTCTTGGATCTTGGCTGAGTTATGGCCTGGGTACGGAGAATCGTAATCTACCATCGTTCGTGGTAATTGCTCCGCAGTCACCCTATGCCGGCGGACAGGTGTGGGGAAGCGATTTCCTGCCTGGTTCGCATCAAGGGACTTTGGTTGTTCCTGGCGCGGAGCCCGTGGCGAACATAAAACGCCGCAGCGCTAGCGAGCAATTGCAGTCACTGGAGTTGGAATTGTTAGCGGAGCAAAATCAGAAGCACCTCGCGACCCGCGTGGGTGATACCACGCTGCAGGCACGTATAAAATCGTTCGAGACGGCTTTTGGTATGCAAATGGAGATGCCGGAGGTTTTCGATCTATCCTCGGAATCGGATAAGACATTGGAACTTTACGGTCTGCAGCGAGGGAGTACAAATGGCTTTGCTTGGCAATGCTTAACGGCGCGCCGACTGGTCGAGCGAGGGGTTCGCTTTGTTGAATTGATCGATGTCGGATCAAGCAATAATTGGGATGCTCATGGCGACATGATGACCCATGAGCCGCTTGCGAAGAATGTTGATCAAGCGATTGCGGGGTTGATCCAGGATTTAAAAATGCGAGGAATGCTGGATGAAACCCTGGTTGTCTGGACGACTGAATTCGGTCGAACGCCTTTCAATGCCGCGGCCGATGCACGAGGCCGTGAACATCATCACTGGGTCTTTTCATCATGGTTGGCAGGCGCTGGTGTAAAAGGTGGTATGACTTATGGCGAGTCGGATCCGTATGGTATCGATGTGGCGAGGGATCCAGTGCATGTGCATGATTTCCATGCCACGATCCTGCACCTGATGGGACTGGATCACGAACGACTAACCTATCGTCACTCTGGTCGCGACTATCGACTGACTGATGTCCATGGTCGAGTGGTAAAAGAAATCCTGAGCTAGTGTGAAATTCACTACTTTTCGAAGTTACCGCATTCTTTGGCGAACGAGTATCCGCATTGATCAAGGGCTGTTATCGCACCAGACCAGCTTCGCTAGATAGTTTTTTGAAAATATCGTTACCAAAGCGACGTGTGATCTCTGCCTCCATCGTGGTATTCCAACCTGATATTTCCTCGCGAAAAATGTCATGAGAAACTCCGATGGGAGGTTGTTCGATGACATCAAAGGTCACTCCGCATCTTTCGCGGAGGAGTTGCGTGTAGACGTTGTAACCTGGTGGATAGGGGATTGGTGGATACTCTTTGAGTTGCAAACAATCACGTGCGACCGCATCGTTAGCATCCTCAACACCTTTTTTATAACTTCGCACACCTTCGTTGACAGAGCCTTTGGGGACGTTTCCCACGGAACTTGAATTTGTGCAGCCTAATTGAATGAACAGACTGAGGAACAAGAGTGTTACTAATCCCTTGGTCTTATTTGTCATGTCATTGTCTCTTTGGCCGTTCGTCCAGCGATTTTTTGGTAATCGATCCCCTTGCCGGTACCAGGGGGATATGGGGTATGCCCCTATGTCACGTCAAGTTGCCAAGACAATCAGGTTTTACCTTGTTTGACCCACATTGGCATATGCTAACGGATTTCTCTACAGTTCTAATAGCAGAAAGGAATTGAGTTTAGGTCATGTTGTTACGAATGCGAAATTGGGATTGAGTTCAAATTCCGCTATTCAGAATCATTTTGGAATGCCAGTTCGCCACGTTGCAGTACCTCTTTGGCGGATTCATCTAGACGGGGATTTATACCCAATAGCCCGACAATAACTTTTTCAGCCCAGACAAAATATTCCTTTTGGCGACTTACGCTCCAATCTTTGGGAGGATCGCTCAGGGTTGAAGCGAGGTTGCAGGTTTTGTCCGCGATTTTCACACATTTTGCTTCCGGGCTCTTATGGGGAGCATTGACGATTTGTAAACGTTTCCGTTCATGAGGTGGAAGATTTTTATCGTCGGTGCATTCGAGAACAATACCAGCCACCCGCGGACCAAAGTGGTTTTGAATTTCATCGAAGGTTGTATGCGTATCTTCGATCGTATCATGGAGTAGGGCAGCGATCAGAATATCTTCGTCGGTGATTCCTCCAACTCGGGCCAAATGTTCAGCAACTTCAATGGGATGATTGATATAGGGTGTGGCCGCGGGGTTTTTGCGGCGTTGTGGAGCATGTTTTTCGGCGGCGAATTTGGCTGCGAGCAGCAATCGTGTCATAATCAATCCATCAGTATGAGTGTGTTTTGCAATTCATTAATGTCATTACTGTGTCGAGGAAATGGCATAGAGAGACGCTCGCCAGCTTCATGTATCACATGGCATAGGGCGTCAGCGATACTTCCTCGGTGAAGGTCATCGATCAATAGTTTACAAAGTTCGTCCAAAAACGGTTGTCCGAGTTTATCCATTATTTGGCGATCGCCGATGATGACTGCGGTTTTTTCCAAGAGCGAAAGATAAATCAAGATGCCGCTTTCGCTGCTCGTATGATGCACACGCTGGTCAAAAAACACCTGACGTCCTCGATTGGAAACTTCTTCTTGCATCTGCTTCTGGGGAGTGAATAGTCGGCGAACCCAATCGATATGACTTCCCAAATAGACGCCTACGATGAATGCAGCGATCATCGAAACGATTAAGCCTACCAATGGCAGAGCGGCAGGTAAGCTGCCCCAGGAACCCGATTCATCAGGGATTCTGGGGAAAAACAACCATGCGAGAGAGGCGACGATGGTAGCCAGCCAGAGCCCGAAAATATCTGCCGCGCGATCGTAGCGACCCGATGAAGAAGCAATCACTGGAACGATTTCGCAGGAAGTAAGAGCTTCTGCTTGGGCGACCGATTTCTCTATCTTGCTGCGTTTTTCGGCGTCAAACAATTCTTGTATTCGTTGCATATGAGATGATCCTACCAGGAACCAGAAGCGCCACCACCACCGGAATAGCCACCACCATAGGACCCGCCACTATATCCACCATCGCTGTCGCCAGACGAGCCCGACGATAGTAAAGAATAAATGACAGTTCCTGCTAGCGCGAATACGGCTGCCCAGAATACCCATGCCCAACCACTGGCGCCCCGTCGAATGAGTGAAACAATTGTGAAAATAGATAGTCCAATAGCTGCAATGATGATTGCATAATGCCACCATGGCTTAGGCGGTTTCGGGATTTCAAGTTTTCGAGCCATTTTGTCTAGTGCATTAACACCAGCAGCAACCCCTGAGGAAAACTGACCCTGCTTAAAGTGGTAGATGATATGTTCGTCCATGATCTGCCGACATAAATCATCCTCTCGACGTCCCCAACCTGCCCCTAATTCAATTCGCGCTTGGCGGTCATCCCGGGAGACAAGCAATAAAATACCGGTGTTCCATTGCTGTTGATTAATGGTAGCAACGCCTATCTGCCATTGATCAAACAGTAATGTTGCGAATGTTTCGATACGTAGGTCTTCACCACCATACTTTGCCATGGATTCAATCGTAATGACCAAGATGGGAGTTGCTTTATCGGTAAGCAGTTGATCGCAAATTTGGCGAATCTGGGATTCTGTGGCATCGTCGATAATGCCCGCTAGATCGCGTACAAACTCACGCTCACCGGGTCGCTGAAGAGTGATTTGCTTGGCTTGTGCAGAGGGACAATGGATACCACACAGGCAAATTATCAAAAAGTAAGTGATCGATAAGAAGAGGCGCTTGATTATAAAACTCTGATTGATAGGGGTGTTTTTCTGAACCATTTACGGCTCCGAACGAGAGAGGCGAAAGTTCAATATCCGAACCTTTTGGACTGATTTTACAGATATCCCGCTATGGTTGCGTGGACGGATTATGGTCCGTCATAAAAAATGGCCCAAAAAGCGGTGAACCAAAGCGGTCGTCGCTTGTCTTCAGCGTAGCGAGGCAGATGTGCGTCTTCTTCGTATCTGGTTTTTCTTCGTTAGCCTCGCTTTTGGCTAACTGCCAAATCGGATTACATCTCCCCTGATTAACTAACGCGGATGCAGTGTCTGAACA
>JBEGUT010000365.1:0-4980 GCA_041178745.1 Planctomycetota bacterium
TTTAAAAATTCAACATTTAAAAATTCAACATTGACACCTGCGGGGGAGCCTACGACCAAGTCGCTACCTTTTGAAAAGCAAATCGAGCAATGGATCGATGCATCTTCTTCGGTCGAGCAAGCGGAGCTTGATGCGAGCCAACTTGATTCGAATCAAAAGACCGATTTCGATGATTTGTTACTCTCTCAGCAAACAGAAAGCCAAGTTAGTTCGACCAGTTCAAATGCGCAGGCTGACTCGGAAAACCGTCGCTTTCAAGTTCGACTGCAGAGTTCGCCACGGCGCGACTCCTTTTCTTCGGTAGCAGAGAAACGCGAGGCGAGCGACAGTGGCGATGAAGATAGTGGTGGGCAATCATTTCGCGGTAGCATGCGAGCCGCTTTCCTGTCAACGCTGATGAGCTTGTTGGTGGTGTTGGTTCTGCTGCTAGCTGTTCGGCTTGTTGTGCCGACCCTGGTTGAAGAGATTCGATACGCTTGGTTCCGAGGTCAATTGCGAGCGCAGTATGACACTAGCGGCCAAGCTTTGCAGCAGGTGTCGATGGGTGGCTTAAACGATGTTTCTAAATTGATCAGTCAGAAGGTAGGACCTAGCGTTGTGCATATCAATGTGCGCGATGTGGCCAATAATCGCTGGCGCGATCTTCTTGAAGGCGAACAGGCTCCGGAAGCGTTGATGTTGCAAGGGCAGGGAAGTGGTGTGTTAGTGGACGATCAAGGTCATATCCTCACCAATTATCACGTGATTGAATCTGGGACTGAAATTGAAGTTTCGTTAAGTGATGGAAGACGTGTCTTGGCGAAGGTCGTGGGGGTTGATCACATTACGGATATCGCGCTGCTGAAAGTTGACGTTGATCATCTTATGCCGATCACGTGGGGTGACAGCGATGCGGCAGAAGTTGGTTCATTGGTATGGGCTGCTGGTAGCCCCTATGGCCTGAAGAGTTCTTTCACGCTGGGAATACTAAGTGGTAAGCATCGAACGGATTTGCGAGGCAATCGATTTGAGCCAGCCGCAGGTGAGCGCGATCGAGGTGTGTATCGCGATTTGATGCAAAGCGATGTGGCGGTAAATCCGGGAAATAGCGGTGGGCCTTTGATGAATAGTCGAGGTGAGCTGATCGGAATCAACACGGCTATTGTCGGCGATTCTTATCGAGGCATCAGTTTTGCAATTCCAAGCAATGTAGCCAAAAGTGTTTATGAGCGGCTGCTGGAAAGTGGTTCGGTCGAACGAGGTTGGCTCGGGGTACGCCTAGCCGATTATGTCGAAGACCAAGAGGGTGAGACGCGAACAGGATTAGGGGCATTGGTCAGCGATATTCCTGCAAGTGACGATTCGCCAGCTCGGAAGGGAGGCGTTGAAGTCGGTGATGTGATCGTAGAGTTCAATGGTCAAAAAGTTCCGGATCATTTCACTCTGAAGAGATTTATTGGAGAGGCGGGGCCGAATGCTGAAGTGAAAATGGTGGTCGTCCGTAAAGGAAAACGACTGGAACTGAAGTTGACTCTCGGTGCTCGGCCCGACGAAGGCGTCAATAAGTAGGGTGTTTTTCCCTTTCTAGATTGCCCCCATGCGATTCGCTCTCGGGGCAAGTAAACTATACTTCAGAAGCATGCTGGAAAAATGGTCGTGGGGAGGTTCCCGCACGGCCTCGGTAGCGATGCTTCTTTAAGCAAGCATGCCAGGCGACTAGATTTTATCGCTGTTGTTTGGTTCAGCAGTTGTTTGGTTCAATGGGTCTGGGACTAGTTTTCGTTTTTGTCGAGAAAGTTTTGTCATGAAGTTGGCTGAGGGACGATTGGTGAAGCGAAGTGTTAGGCTCTGCTCTGACGTTTTCCGAGTTTGTGTGACTATTGCGATTTTGGTAGCGTTCCAATCCATTGCTGCCTTGGCCAATGAGACGACAGCTTCCGAGGACAAGGCGGGCTGGTCGGATACGAAACCAGCCGAAGGGCCATTCGTGGAAATGGATGGGCGCTTCATGGTCCCCTACAAAGTCACTTTGCCTGGATCGAATATTGAATTTGAAATGATTCCAGTGCCGGGTGGTGTTTCGAAGCTTGGAAGTCCTGAAGGTGAAGCAGGTCGCAAGGAAGATGAAGGGCCACAGTATGAAGTTGAGCTTGCGCCATACTGGATGGGTAAGTGCGAAATTACTTGGGCAGAGTACAAAGTATTCATGTCGATGTACAACTTGTTCAAGAAGATGCAGACTCAAGGCGTGCGCAAAGTGACCGAGAGCAATCTTGCTGATGCGGTAACTGCACCAACGCCGCTGTACGAGCCGAGCTTCACCTTTGAATATGGTGATAATCCAAAGCAGCCTGCTATCACGATGACTCAGTATGCCGCGAAGCAGTATACGAAATGGATGTCAGGATTAACGGGCAGTCAGTATCGATTGCCTTCGGAAGCCGAATGGGAACATGCAGCTAGGGCTGGTAGCGCGACGGCGTATTCTTTTGGTGATGATGCTTCGCAGTTGGAAGAGTACGCATGGTTTTCTGCGAATGCTGATGCAGGAGCTAAGCCAGTGGGAACCAAGAAGCCGAATGCTTTTGGCTTGCACGACATGCATGGCAATGTGGCGGAATGGACCGTAGATGCTTACAGTGAGGAAGGCTACAAAAATTTCGAAGGTAAGAGGCTCGATAGCCTTTCTGCGGTCAAATGGCCTACGGCCGCATATCCCCGCACCGTTCGAGGTGGCAGTTGGGAGAACGATGCTGAGCAAGTTCGCAGCGCGTCAAGACTTGGTTCCAATGACGAAGAATGGAAGGATCGAGATCCTAATATTCCATTGAGTCCATGGTGGTTTACAACCGATCCGGCTCGCGGTGTAGGCTTTCGTTTGGTTCGATCAGCGAAACCTCTATCGGCTGAGGAAATGAAAAAGTATTGGGAGATCGATAACGAGGATATCAAGCTGGATGTTGATATCCGAGTCCAGGAAGGACGTGGTGTTTATGGAATCTCTGATTCTTCGTTGGCTGAAGAGTTGAAGAAGGCCAGCGAAAAATAATAAAACGGATTCACTGAGTTGACAGTACAAGAGCAAGGATCTCTGCTAGGTTCTGTTTCCCGCTGGAAGTTGTGGGGGCAGTTGGTGCGTCTTCCGACATCGATGACGTTGCTGGCCGATGCGCTTGCGGCGTTGGCGATCTCACAGTGCGAGGATCCATGGCGAGCCGCCGGTATTCTGTTGCCTGTATCTCTGGCGATTTATTGGGCGGGGATGATCCTCAACGACTGGTTTGATGTCGCTAAGGATCGCGAGCAGCGAAGTCGTCGGCCACTCGCCAGTGGAGCGATAGGGTTAAGCCAAGCCGCAATAGCGGGTTGGGGGCTGCTTCTGTTTGCATTTGTTTGGACGATCGCTGCTTCAGGTTTTGTCAACGAAGAGGGCTTCGATTCCAAGGCTATCGGAACTGCTGCTCTTTGGTGCCTGAGTTTGATCGCTGCGGTTGTGTTGTACGATGGACCTCTAAAGAAAACGATTCTTGCTCCTTGGCTGATGGGGGTTTGCCGCGGCTTGCACTGGATGTTTGCTTTCTCGCTGATTCAGGTTGTCGGTGGAGAGGTTGGTTTGCAGTTGCCGAAGATCGCTTATGTGATTGCGATCATCATGACTTTTTATGTTGCTGGTGTCACTTGGTTTGCGCGTCGCGAAGCGGACGCTAAGCCGTCGACTTCGTTGCTGCTTTTCGGTTCTACGCTCATGGTCGCCGCTCTAGCCACGCTTGCTTCGCTTCCATGGTGGCTCCATCAATGGATTCCAGAATCGCGAGAGAATTCGATGTTTGGATTATTGGTGGCGATGTCGGGCGTTCTCTTAGGACGCCGTTTGCTGACGGCGATCGGTGATCCTAGCCCAGCGACGATTCAATTGGGTGTGAAGCAATCACTGCTGAGTTTGATCTTGCTGGATGCATACTTGGCCTATTGGTGGTCTGGGTCGTTTTGGGGGGCTGGAATTGCGATGCTCATCGTTCCAGCAGTTTGGCTTGGGGGAAAGTTCCGCACGACATAAGCTCGCAGGGGAGTTGCTCAGTTGGGAGCGCTTACCGCTTTTTATGCACCTGTCTTTGTGGGGGGTAATGGCCTCGGTTGTGTCGAGTTGCCGGCTAAAGAATCTAGGTAAAGGCTGCTGGACTTTGGGGAGCCGAATTGCATAGGATGATGGGTCGGTGGTTCTGACGTTTCTTGTTAGTTCGGTTTGCTATCGATGTGGAATATGCTAAGCCAGCCAGTTGTACAGGCTGGGTTGAGTTTTCTTCTGCTGATGTTGGTGACTGCGATCGGGTTTCGCATTGTGTCAAGTTTGCGCGATTGGTCTAAAAAGAAGGACACATCGTTGCCTGAAACACTGGGGAAATTCGAAGAAATGCGGCGAGAGGGTGACATCAGCGAGGCGGAATTCCGAACTATAGAGGCTATGTTGGGAAGAATCGGAGCGAAGCGAGCGACCGAAGTGGAGAACAAGTCTGCAACGTCAGGCCAAACTCCTTAAGGTCGTGAACCGCGAAACCAGTACGAACGTACCAGTTCGGCTTGCTGTTTCTCGAAACCACCTTTTCTGCCGGTCTGGGAGACCGGATGGACCAGCAATTTTGGATCTTCCATTGGCTCGACTCCGCGGACACGGACGCCCCGGCTCGGATGCTGCTTTACCGGCACTGATTGCCGGTAGAAGGGCATACGAGACGACTCGAGCTCCCACTGCGTGTTAAGTTGGCGACTGTTGTGAACGATGAGCATGGCTCAGCCCCCACAGCAGATCGCAACAGAAGCTAAGGAGTCGTGTATGCCTCAGGGTAAGGATGTCATGGCCGGTCGTCGGAGCGGCGGTGGCACAACCAAGAAGAATGCTTTTTGTTCGTTTTGTCGCAAAAGCTATCGCGATGTAGGACCGCTTGTCGAAGGTCCTGGCGATGTCTACATCTGCGGTGAATGCATCGAGCTGTGCCAATCCAT
>JBEGUT010000366.1:0-4965 GCA_041178745.1 Planctomycetota bacterium
TTGTTTCCGTCAAAAAATCCCCATCCCAATCCGAACAAAATTAAAAAGGTGATCGCCATTGTTAGACTAGAAGCGTTTCCAACACCAAAAATCGCTGGCACAATCAGCGCCATTCCAATCGCACTGATATAGATGCGACCTCGAATATTTCTTTGCATCCAGCGATCGGCTAGCCATCCTCCCACCAAAGCTCCAACAATAGCAGCCAATTGCCAATACAAAGTTGCGGCAACGCCAGCCTTACCTTGCCCTATACTGAACTGCTCTTTGAGTATCGCTGGCATCCAATCCCGCACGACCCAGCCTGCCAATGCGGGTAAAGTGAAGTAAAGAATTAGCAAAATAAAGGAAATGTTCGTCAGCAGCGAAAATAAATCAACTACTAGCAGGCCAATAAAATTCAGACGCAACTCCCGAAGTCTTGCGAAGAACGTCGTGATGCTACCCCAAAAAGACTTCGCACCCGAAACGGCCACATCACTCGACGTAGCAACATCTCGCAAACACCAGAGCAAAGGTAGCGTGTAGATCATACCTGCGATACCACAAGCGAAGAAAGCGAAACGCCAACCAAGCTGTGGTTCATCCGCCACATAGCCACCGAACCCTCCCATAATCACGCCACAATAGATCGCGATCTGATGCAAACCTACCGCCCGCGAGCGCGTTGCACCGAGATGATAATCGGCGATCAGTGCAAGAGCCGCTGGAATGTAAAACGCTTCGCTGATACCCATTAACGATCGTGTCATCAGTAACTCATCATACGAGGTCGCTCGACTGGTCCACCACGTCACAAGAGACCAAGCGAAAAGACTTCCACAGATCGTGACCTTGCGGCCAATACGATCGGCGATCAATCCACCGAGAGGAGACAGGAACGCATAAACCCACTTGAACTGCCCGAGCATATACCCCCAATTTTCATTGCTTCCAATGCTGGGAATGTCTGACATCACCGAGAACTTCATCGAGGCCAGCATTTGTCGATCGAGATAATTCAGGAGCGCGACAGGCCAGAGTAGAGCTACAACAAGCCATGCTCCTTCTAGAAATCCATAATCGCCCGACGATTTCGATTCAGCTGTTAAACTCATGCGTAGCTTTCACACAAGGCGAGAAATCTGTTTCATAGGAGGATGAAAATTGGCCCGAAGAGACGACCTCATAGGCTAATCGATCAAGAGGTTGCAAAGAAAGAGTAGCGTTCAATATTTTTCGCATCACGATCCGACGATTTCTCCTATACATCTACTTCAGAAAATCAAAAAAACACGTTAGCCGATATATTGGTTAATCACTCGGGGCCATTTGCCAGAATATTGCTTCCCCAGACTTACTTCTGACTCATCGCGTTTCCCAAGTATTCTCAGCACTACTGCAACCAGCGGTATGAGACGTTATGATAGAACTTCCGGCTCGAGATGAAGCCCCCAACTTTTTTATCTGAGGATTCCCACCATGACCAAAGATGTGTCTCGTCGTAACTTTCTTAAAACGACTGGTGCAGTCACGACCGCTGCGACAGTTGCTTCAACACTTGGACTTTCCGCCAAAAGCTATGGTCGAATTTTGGGAGCGAACGAACGACTTGGAGTTGGTCTGATCGGAGCAGGGGTCATCGGCAATGCTCATATGGATGTGATCAACAACCTTAAGGACAAAAACAATCTTGCTCCCATTGCCGTTGCCGATTGTTGGGAAACCAGAGCGAAAACTGGACAAGCTAAAATCGCCGCCGATCATGCCTTAACCGACTATCGCAAATTGCTGGAAATGAAAGAGGTCGACTACGCGGTTGTCGCAGTACCAGAACATTGGCATTCCCGTATGACCATTGAAGCGATGGACGCAGGCAAAGCAGTTTACTGCGAAAAACCTCTCACGCACTCGATCCCAGAAGCTCAAGAAGTTCTAAAAAAACAAAAGGAAACAGGCCGCCCACTCCAAGTCGGAGTGCAAGCGATGTCCGATGACAGCTACATCACCGCTCGCGATGCAATTCGTAAAGGCGTGATTGGACAAGTGATCCAAGCCCAAATTGAATATGTCCGTCGCTACGATGCCAAGGCAGGCCCTTGGCGAGAGCCTGAGCAAGTTGCAGCCAATACGACCAAACCTGCCGACTTGAACTGGGATGCTTGGCTCGGTTCAGCAAAGAAAATCGACTGGAACCCTCATCACTATTTCGAATGGCGTTGTTACTCTGCTTACTCAGGTGGCATTTGCACCGACCTTTTTATTCATCGCATCACACGAATCATGCGAGCCTGTGACCTGCTTTATCCCAGACGAGTCGTCGGCATGGGAGGGATCTGGCAGTGGAACGATGGTCGTGACCTACCTGATAATATCGAAATGATCTGCGAGTACCCCCGTGGAATGACCGTCTACGTTTTGGGGACCATGAGCAATCGCGTTGGAGTCGATCACCTGATTCGCGGCTATCGTGCAACGATGTACTTCACCTCAACAGGCTGGGTCGTTAAGGACAAAGATGGCAAGGTATTGGCCGAACACAAGAAATCCGGCGGAGAAGACCAAAACCTTCACCACACCAACTTGCATAATCACATCCGAAATGGCGAACCACTGAATTGCCCAGTCGAACTTGGACTGGCCGGTGTCGTGGCGGTGAACATGGCCAACGAAAGCTGGCGCACCAATCAAATGATGGGCTGGGATCGCGAGAATCAAAAGATGGTTCCCGCTGATCAACTCACCCAATCCCATCTCCCTGAGGAAGTTGAAACTCCGAAATACTAGCCATCAATGATGATTAAACTTTTTCCTCAGAGCCAATTCATCACAATCTGGCTCTGAATAACGGAGAGATCTCTCAGCAAATTGCCCCTCAACGAAAAAGTGGCAGAGGAATTTAAGCATCCTCTGCCACTTTTCTTTGTTACTCACTGAGATCAAACCTCCGAGGCTAGGTAATGCCTTTAACGCAACCACGCGTTTCACATCTCACCTTCGCCAAGAATTCATGAACCAGCATTAGCTTACACGCGGAATTTCAAATCCTTCGCGTGGCTTGCGGGCGAAGAAGGCCGCAGCCTGCTCATCACCCACAATTTTTTCTTCTTTCGGATCCCACTTGATAACTCGGTTCAATCTCGCTGCGATCGCGCTGAGATGGCACGTCGACATTGCCTGGACGTGGCTGTAAACATCCGACACCGTTAATCCACCTTCGCGAATGCAACGATAGAAGTTTTCTTTGTGACCTTCAAACGGCTTGTCACGATAAAGCTTCTTCAGATCATCTTCAGTAAACTTTCCCTCGTCCCACTTTTCTTCAATCGGAGCGCCGGTGATCTTACCGCGATTGACAAACATCTTACCCTTAGTGCCTTCAAACAAGATGCCGTTGTCACCTCGACTGGTAACCGTCATGACGATGCCATTGGCATATTTGCAATGAACCGCGTAATCGTGAGCAGTATTGTAAGAATCGTCTACCGTGGGGTAACCATCTTTGTAGGGAACAGGATGCTTCGCGTCGGTGCCGTCGATTTCGACTGGCCCCATTCCTTCTTTGTCCTGACCGATTGCCCAAGTCGCGATATCAACGTGATGAGCACCCCAGTCGGTAAACTTGCCGCCGGAATACTCATACCACCAGCGGAATTGGTAATGACAACGCTTGTCGATGTAGTCCACCGCAGGCGCTTGTCCAAGCCACATATTCCAATCGAGATTCTTAGGTGGAGTCGTCTTGGGGAAAGGACCTCCAACATCACCACCGTTGATACCGACGGTGATCGTCTTGATGTCACCTAACAAACCCTTCTGCACCATGTTGATCGCCCGCAGAAAACGATCGCGGTCACTTCGCTGCTGCGTTCCGACCAAAAAGACTCGGTCGCTGTACTTCTTACACGCGTTACGAATCAACTGGTTCTCTTCCAGGGTCAACGTAAGCGGTTTCTGGCAGAACACATGCTTTCCAGCCGCTAATGCTTCGACCGCAATCTTTACGTGCCAGTGATCAGGCGTCACAATGCTGACAACTTCGATGTCTTTGCGTTCAAGAATTCGGCGATAGTCTCCATACGCATCTGCCTTACCTTTGCCAATCTTGGGGTCGTTCTTTGCCCGATCGGCATGCACCGAATCAACGTCGCAAACCGCGATGATGTCGCCAAAGTTTGCATGACCGTGTGCATCGCCTGTACCCATACTTCCTACACCAATACAACCTATCTGAGGTCGATCATTGGCAGAGTTGTTTGCGAAAGCCTTTTCGGCCCAAGGAATATAAGGAACCGTCATTCCAGCAACAGCGGTCGCTGTCGAAGCTTTTAAAAACTGCCTTCTCGATTTCTGGCTCTTCATCATTCAAACACCATCCAATAAAAACGGAGAGAAAGGAAACGGTAGGAGCGGTCGGAGATCGTTTTGAAAACGCTAATAGCTAATATCACTTAAGTTATGTTTTCGATCATCCACGCCGAGAACCCCACGCTCGGAACCCACATGCTTCCTGGATTCCAACTGGGAAGGTCTGTTGTATTAAATCTTGAACCTTTCCCAGATACAACATCGCCAGGACGTTTTTCCACCTGATGCCCCCCAAATAGCACCGTTTTGTTTTCTCTATTGCCGGGCCCAAAAACAGACTGTAACCTCCCTGAAAGCCTTCCGCTTGCAGCCTGCAAGATCGGTTAAACTTATACAGCTACCACCCTGCGAGCTCCTTTTTCCTGGAAAACTTCTGTCGCAAATACTTCGACTCGCCTACCCAAACCTCCACCTCCAGAAAACCTCACGACTCACCATGGGACTGAAAATCTATCAAGGCGACGATTCCACCGATAATCCATCATTCAATCCAGAGCATTTACTCGGTCAGTATATTCCGCTTCACTACCACCACCACATGCTGCAGGATCAGGATCGAACTCTTTCCTTTCGAAAAGCAATCGAAGCTGTCGTTAGTCCGGGAATGAAGGTGGTCGA
>JBEGUT010000367.1:0-4933 GCA_041178745.1 Planctomycetota bacterium
CAGGTGCAGGATGTAGGGCATCCGTTTTTTGACGAAGTGGCGCAGCGGGAATTGGATAAGAACTTTTTGGCGACTTATCGGCAGCAGCAGGGTCTGAAGGTTGCGATTCTGCCGGGTTCTCGCGGTCATGAAGTAAGTCGAAATTGGCCGGTACAACTAGAAGTGATTCGACGATTGCATCAACAGTACCCAGCTATCCGTTTTCTGGTTGCGGCGTATCGTGAAAAGCAGCGAGATTGGTGTCAGCGGGAAATGAGTGAGAGTGATCGATCGCTGCCGATCGATTTCTACGTTGGCAAGACGAGCGAGATCATTGAAGTGTCTGATTTTGCGATGATGGTATCTGGTTCGGTTAGCCTGGAGTTGATGGCACGAGGAACACCGGCGTTGGTCATTTACAGGCCGAGTCGACTGACATATATGATTGGTAAGTCATTAGCTAGTTGTCGCTATATTTCCCTGCCGAATTTGATTGCCGATAAAGAGATCATGCACGAAATGATTTCTGTCGGGAGTCCAGAGAAAGCTATTTGCGCTTTGGTCGAGCAGTCGAAAAAGTTAATTGAAGACTCAAGCTATCGCTCGGTCAAGAAGCAGGAGCTGCTTGATTTGAATTCGCGTTTTGCTCAGCCAGGTGCAACAATCAAAGCGGCGACGTTTATCGCGCAAACCATCAAGCAGCAGGAATCGGTACAGACGGCCGACAAAGCGGCTTGATCAATTTGTGTCTGCCATCCTTGGACTCGGACGAGCGGTTGTTGATCAAGATGTATCTAGCCATTGAGAGCGTGTTATGATGGGCGCCGTGGTTGGCAGGTTAGCTCCATCGCCTACCGGAGCGCAGCATTTGGGAAATGCCCGGACGTTCTTGATCGCTTGGTTAGCCGCACGCAGTTGCGGAGGCAAATTAATTCTGAGGATTGAGGATATCGATTCGCCTAGAGTGAAACGCTGGGCGATCGACCAAGCGATCGAGGATTTGAAATGGTTGGGCTTGGATTGGGACGAAGGGCCCGATTGTCTAGGTGCGAATCAGCCCTATTTGCAGACGGAACGTGTTGAGCGATATCACGCGGCGTTGCAACAACTGGTTGTTGCAGAGCGAGTTTACCCATGCACTTGTACGCGCAGCGATATTGAGGAAGCAGCAAGTGCGCCGCACGCCGTAGGCGATGGACAGAATCAAGTCGATGGAGCAATCTATGCACGAATATGTGCTCATCGAAAGGCTTCAGATGCTGCCGGGCTAGCCGCGAACTCCTATGCATGGCGTTTTCGAGTACATGATGGGGTTATGGCTTGGTGCGATGGCCTACAAGGCTGGCAGTCGATGCATGCTGCGAAACAACTAGGCGATTTCGTCATCGCCAAAAAAGATGGCGGCCCTGCTTATCAGTTAGCGGTTGTAGTGGACGACCATGACATGGGCGTGAACATGGTCGTGCGGGGAGATGATCTGATTCCCAGTACCTATCGACAGCTTTCGCTTTACGAAAGCTTTGGCTGGCAACCACCGCAGTTTTGGCATGTGCCATTAGTCGTTGGATTGGATGGTCGACGATTAGCGAAGCGACATGGCGACACGCGACTATCGAGTTATCGAGAAGCGGGTGTATTGGCCCAAGATATTATCGGTTGGATCGCGTGGAGTTGCGGGTGGTGCGATCACTTTTCGCCCCGGAGTCCTCAGGAGTTACTTCCATTATTCGACTGGAAGAAAATCCCTCAGCGCAGGTTAGTCTTCCCTGGTGGAGTCTTTGACTTCCGTCTCGAGCGTCCCATGTTTCAAGGTGATCTTTAAACGATCACCCGGTCTAACTTGATCGGAACTAGTGATAAGTTTTCCGGTGGTCGCCTTCTGCGTGATGCTGTAACCTCGAGTCAAAACGGACAATGGGCTTAGTGCTTCCAAAGATGCCGCCTGTCGCTTCAGCTTGGCATCCAACAATGCAAGCCGATGCCTGATAGCTCGCAGTGCTCGAGTTTCAAGTTGATCGAGCGTCTGGCTGCGCATGCGGATCACTTCTTGTGGTCGCGCTAGTACGGGACGCAAGCTGAGATCTTTGATTTTTCGGCGATACCACTGAGCCTGGCGATGTAGTGACGTTGTCATGCGCGCATGCAACGTTTGCAGAACCTTGTGCATTTCAGCCTGATTGGGGACGATTCGTTCGGCAGCCTCGGTCGGCGTTAGAGCGCGAACGTCGGCAGCTAGATCGCTTAGGGTCACATCGATTTCATGCCCGACTGCGGATACGGTGGGAATGCGGGCTGCAGCTAAGGCGCGAACAACACGCTCATCATTGAAAGACCATAAGTCTTCCATGCTGCCCCCCCCGCGGCCGACGACAAGAATATCTAGTGGCGGGTCTATTTTGTGAGCGATATGTATTCCGCGAACGATATCCTCTACCGAGCCAACCCCTTGCACTCGCGCGGGGATAACGACCACAGATACATGACTCCAGCGGCGACGAATGACTTCGAGAAAATCCTTCAGCGCGGCTCCTGAGGGGCTCGTGACAAAGCCAACTCGTTTCGGGAATTTCGGTAAACGCTTTTTGCGATCAGCAGCAAAAAGTCCTTCCTTGGTAAGCTTCGCGTGCAATTGCTGAAATGCGAGTTGCAGCGAACCGACTCCTTGTGGTTCGATTTTCAAGCAAATGAGTTGATACGAACCTCGCGGAACGTAGACCTCGGTATTCCCATAAGCATGAATGGCCATGCCATCTTCAAGTTTGAATTTCAAGCGTTGGGCAGCAGACCGCCACATGACAGCGCGAATTTGACTATGTTCATCTTTCAAGCTGAAATAAATATGTCCACTCGATGGTCTCGATAGATCGCTAATTTCTCCGGCAACCCAGAGCCTAGGGATCTGTTCTTCAAGAGTCGACTTTATAAGTTGATTCAGTTGCGAGATAGTGAGTGGTGATGACTGATTTGAGTCACCAGAATCGGTGCTACCCATCGAGTCGTCCAAGCCTGACCAAAATTCATTCGACATTTCTTATCCTCTAGGTCGCAGGCTTGGAAGCAGCAGATTGAGATAATGACTTATGGGGGTTGATCGTACCGCCACAAGGAAGAGGAAGAATTAGAGGAATATGCTGTGGCTGTGCAGTGCTCACGAAGAGTGATTGCTGGTTTTCACGTGGGAGATTGTCCGTTGCCCATTGTTCGGCTTCAGTAGTGACTTGGTTGAGAACCATTTCGACATGTTGTCGCCACTGTTCCAGTTCCTCGCGTTCGAGATCTTTAGGTACGAACATTTTGGGGCCGATTACGGCACGGGCGCGGCTACCTAGTCGCGGAATGGCAAAGTGATCCCAGGCTCGAGTATTGCGCCAAGGCCTATCGTATCCAAAGCCGAGAGGAATCAAAGGAAATCCTAATTTGGACGCGAGAAAAATAGCTCCAAGGGCGAGTTGCCGGCGAGGACCCTTGGGCCCATCGGGTGTGATGCAAAGACTTGTGCGACTTTCATCGTCGAGCAATTTTTTGATTGCGGTTACACCACCTCGTGTTGATGATCCACGGACAGTGTTGAGTCCTCGAAAGCGTGCGGCTTGCGAAAGCAGTTCTGCATCGCCATGTTGGCTGACCAACAATGCCATGTGACATCTTGGACGCAAGTAGAATGGAAAAGGAATGTACTCATGCCAGAGCAAAAAAATCGCTGGGCCTTTAAAATCGCTTTCTGATGGATCATTCCCTTTTTCATAGCAGGTCATTCGAAAACAAAGCGTGCTCATCCAATTCTCTAGGAATTGGCTAAGCAGCCAGCCACCGAATCTCGCTACTTTTGGGTTTGTGAGCTTCATCCGTGGATACTCGTTTCAAACGCGCTATATTTTTAAACACGATAAAAAGATTGAATCCGTGTGAACACTTAGCCGTGCCACTGGCCGCTAAATACTTCGACGGCAGGTCCGGTCATGAATACGTGATTATTCTTTTCATCCCAATTCAATATGAGGTCACCGCCCGTCAAATGATTTAAAATTTGTCGTTCTGTGCGTCCAGTAAGAACTCCTGCGACACAAACGGCGCTAGCGCCGGTGCCACACGCAAGGGTTTCCCCCGAGCCTCGTTCCCAGGTACGCTGCCGTACTTCAGTCGGTGAAAGGATTTCCACGAATTCGACATTGGTGCGTTTGGGGAAGCGACGATCTATTTCGATTTTAGGCCCAATACCTAACACCAATTCATCGGTAGCTTTAGGAACAAAGCAAACGCAATGCGGATTTCCCATCGAGACACATGTCACCTGGATTGTCGTTCCGTCGATCTCCAGCGTGCGATCGACCACTGGATTGCCATCCAATAAAGTTGGTATGCGTGCCGATTCAAGAATCGGTTCACCCATATCGACGGTAACTTGTTGAACACGGTCATTGTGACACAGAAGATCGAGACTCAATACTCCAGCACCGGTTTCTATTTTTAGATTAGGTCTTTTGCAGATTCCATGATCGTAAACGTATTTGGCTACGCAACGAATACCGTTGCCGCACATCTCCGATTCGCTTCCATCCGAGTTAAACATGCGCATCCGAGCGTCTGCTTTGGTGCTGGGCAGGATCAAGATCATACCATCGCCACCAACGCCGAAATGACGATCAGAAATAGAGATTGCCAATCGATTTAAATCATCGGGGAGTGATTCTTGGAAACCATTAATATAGACATAATCGTTCCCTGCTCCCTGCATCTTCGTAAATCGCATCGCCGATCGATCCCTTTGCCAAACCTTTTATTCAGAAAGTGACTTATCCGATTCGCGTTTGAACGCTCTCACTGCGATCAAGCCTATTGGCCCATCGCTATAGAGATAGCCGTGGATCAAGGCCCACGACCAAACCTTCGGAAGCCCTTCATAGTGACATGCGAAAGCATCTCTGTAAACAGGGTGTTCAGCCCCAGAGATCTA
>JBEGUT010000368.1:0-4929 GCA_041178745.1 Planctomycetota bacterium
ATTGGTGCCAGCGACCTGACGATCCTTCATCGAGCGACTGATGGTTTGGCTAAGGGGGATAAGCTACTAGCAACATCCAACGCCATTCAGAACGTTATTAATGCACTTCATCCCGAGATTATCGTGATTGCGATTTCTGATCCCTTCGATGCTACCGATATCAAATCCGCTGTCTTACAAGTAGTCAGCCGCGGAGAAGAAACGCATATTTCACAGCAGCCCAGCCCATCAACACCCTCTTCATTTCAGGGCGTGCGCAAGGTTTTCGTAAAAGGTACTTCACGGCAAAAGAGTTTAGAAATTTCTGGAAGCCAAATCCTCAGACATTCAGGAAAACTTCTTTCAGACATTTCCAATCGCGCTTCGAGTTTGATTTCCGATCAGCCAAACAGTAACTATGACTGCTCACTAGTGCTAATCTACTCAGACAATCCAACCGAAAGCAGTGCGCAGACATTACTCTCTGGCATAACGCCGAGCGAAGATGGTGCGAGGGCTATCGAGTTAAGTCATCAAGGTAATTTGCAGATTGTTCTTGGCGCAGCTGCTCGCAAGAAATCCCTTGAACGTCTACTAGAAATCGATGAGCGAAGAGATCCTCGAGAGGAATACTGGAACGAACAATTTCGAAGTGTTTGTGAAACACTTCCCAAAGAGGAAATAGACCATGCCTTGATTGGATTAGCCGATCAATTGCGGCGACAAGGAAAATGGCAGAAATGGCAACTGGTTGCTGAAACGATCATTCGTCGCTCGCCGGGTAGTGGCCCAGCGGAGCAAATGTGGCGTCATTTACTGTGTGTTGCTTCGTCGGATGAATTGAATACGTGGCGAAAACGGCAGCTACAGGAGAGACAGAATCAAATCGCTTCATCGTCGGTCATTACTGCATCTGCTCAGGTTCGCGACACACCTCCTTCGAGTCCTTTTGAATCGAAGCAGGAACCGATCAGCGAAGATCCATTACAGGTCGGCGAATCATCCAACTCCGATCCACAGACAGCTTCGGCCGCTTCTTCTACAGGTACAGAACTTGGAGCAAATGACGAACTGCCAACCGCACCTTTGATGAGATGGTTGCTCGATCAACTTCCACAGCGCAATGCCGAGTTAATGAGCGATCCAGGTCTACTTGTGCAGATCTCCAGTTGGTATGCACGCTATCCTGATTCATCCCAGCAACGGGTAGATACCGTCAACGGATTACTCAATCTTTCGCGACAACCTTATCTCAGTTTTTACCAAAGAGCAGCAACACTGGAGCTTGCGCTTTCGGGTGGTCTTCCCAACAACCGTTCTGCCCAAAACAAGACAACTGGAACGTTAACAGATCTTCCGTTTGGTCGCGATTACTCATTCTCTATTACGCCAACCCAAAGTCGGCCTTTACTCGATGGTTACTGCAATGAGGATTTATGGCTCGATTCGCAAAATGTGGTGTTGATCAATCCGCGAGATAACACCAAAGCTTTTAAGACCGAAGCGAAGATCACTTACGATGCACAGTGGCTTTATCTCCACTTCAACTGTGAGCGACCTGTGAGCTCGGCTTTATCTGAACGGATCGCGCAACGAGGGTACGATAGCGATTTATCGGGACAGGATCGCGTTCGTATCCTTATCGATACCGATCGCGATCGAGAAACTTCCTTTGAACTTGAAGTCGACCATCGTGGCTTGACTCGCGATAGCTGCTGGGGATTAACTTCCTGGAATCCACAGTGGTTTGTTGCTCAGCAAGGGGATGCAGATCGTTGGACGGTTGAACTTGCCATACCATTGGCCGAGCTATCTGACCGTGAGTCGCTTGCGGGTGCTCGTTGGTGTATTGGTCTTGAAAGAATCATTCCGCAAACTTCGGTTCAAAAGTGGCCAGCGGCGAGCGAGAGATCCTCCGCACCATTTGATTTGGGAATCATGTCTTTCACGACTGCAGTTTCTTACCAGCCTCAAGCAGAGAGATGATGCGATCGACGTCGTAAACGCAACCACCCCAAGTACCACCACTGGCTTGCTGCAAAGCCGCCCACAACCGTGTGTCGCTTGGCAATTGCGGATCGGGACATAGCTTAGGATGCATCGTCCGAGAATCGAGCAAGTGCTGCGCTTCTGCAGGCGAAACTCGGCTCTCACCGACGCCGATTAGATTAATGCTTCCGGTAAGGGCATTTCTATCGATGATAATCTCTATCTCGTCACCGTCTCGCAGTTTGCCGATGGGACCGCCGGCCAAAGCTTCTGGGCCAATATGACCGATACAAGCCCCTGTGCTGACTCCCGAGAAGCGAGCATCGGTGATCACTGCTACATGCTTTCCCCAAGGAATATGCTTTAGTGCAGAAGTCACTTGGTACGTTTCTTCCATTCCTGACCCCAGTGGGCCTCGTCCTGCAAGAACCAACACATCCCCAACTTTGATTGGTTCCGGATGCTGTCCTTTAATAGCAGCGACCGCTTCTTTTTCCGTTGTAAAAACGCGAGCTGGCCCACGTTTGCGGTAGACGCCATCATGATCGACAACACTTGGATCAATCGCAGTCGATTTGATCACAGAGCCTTCGGGACAAAGGTTACCTATCGGAAAGCAAACGGTGCTGGTAAGACCTTTTTCCTTGGCAACCTTAGGCGGCAGAATAACAGTATCAGGATCGACACCGTCTCGTTGCAAAAGCAGTTCTCTCAATGCTCGTCGACGAGCAGACGTCTTCCATTGATCCAGGATCTCATTCCACGATTGCCCAGTAACCGTTTTCGCATCGGCTCGCAGTACCCCCATCTCGCGAAGGTGCCATGCCACTTCGGGAACTCCTCCCGCCAAAAACAGTCGAACCGTAGGATGGTTCATAGGCCCGTTAGGCAGAACATCCACAAATCGTGGAACTGCGTGATTGACTTGCGCCCAATCATCAACCGTTGGTCGCATCAAGCCAGCCGCGAATGCGATGGCTGGAACATGCAACAAAAGATTAGTCGATCCGCCACATGCCGCGTGGACGGCCATGCAATTGTGCAAAGAATCCTCTGTGAGTACGTCGGCTAAACGAAGTTTATTTTCCGCCATGTCCCAGAGAACTTTCGCGCTTTGCCGCGCCATCTCCATCCAGACCGGTTGTCCGCTCGGAGCCAATGCAGCATGAGGAACCGTCATACCCAAAGCTTCGGCAACCACTTGACTGGTCGCGGCTGTTCCCAAGAATTGGCAACCACCTCCTGGAGACCCACAAGCGCGACAACCTGCCTCGGCGGCCTCTTCGAGCGTGATTTCGCCGTGCGCGTATCGAGCTCCTATGGTCTGAACTTTCCCAGCGTCCTCACCTTTTATCGGCGGCAAAGTAACGCCCCCTGGCACAATCACTCCTGGCATATTTGACGTGCCTGCCAAGGCAAGCATCATCGCCGGCAAACCTTTGTCACAGGTAGCAACGCCCAGCACACCGCTTCGGGTAGGCAAAGAGCGAATCAATCTTCGCATCACAATGGCGGCATCATTGCGATAGGGCAAGCTATCGAACATGCCGGTGGTGCCTTGTGTTCGTCCATCGCAAGGATCGCTCACATAGGCGGCAAAGGGAACGCCACCTTGCTGACTGAGGACCTCAGCTGCGGCTCGAACCATCAAGCCTACTTCCCAGTGCCCGGTGTGGTATCCCAAGGCGATTGGCGTTCCATTTTCAGCCCGCATTCCACCTTGGGTGCTCAGCAAGAGAAATTGCGGACCGAGCATCTTCTGCACATCCCAGCCCATACCCGCATTCTGCGTTAAACCGAAGAGGTCACCACTGGGTAGCTCGCGCAACATCTGATCGCTTAGCGGAAGTTTACCTGCTGGCCCCTCGCCTCGCGTAGCTACATCCCAATTGCTCTTTTGAACATCCCCAAACCATTCGGACGACTGAAAAATTCTTTTCATAAAACCATCGCGCGCTGAGCGAAAAAATCTATTCGTTATCTACCACAGTTCAGCATCTACCACAGTTCAGCCAGAAATTGATTTCGACGCTTCCGTTGCTACAGTTGCTGGTGCCGAGACCGACTGCAATAAAGCAGCCGCGAATCCGAGATAGTCGTTTTTGCCTTTACAATGATCGAGCATCAAGCTGTAAGAGCCCGCGCGTTGAGATAGTTCGAGCAAGCTCGGTGCAATTCCCGTCGGTCGCACTCCATCGGGCATCATCTTTACAAAAGATTCGAACGCCTCTTGATGTCGCCCGATGCGGCTGAGCAAATCGATATAGGTCTCGATGGCCGACGTCCCTTTCTCACGAGGATCCAAAGATTCAGCTTTCTGCTTGAACAAACGCAAGCCCGCTTCAACATGTTGTCCAAGGAGCGTTCGGAAGAACGCAATCGAATTGGGATAAAACTCAACGAAGGGCTCATCGCCAGGATACTGAAACTGCGGATGCAGATTTCGGCCATACATGGCAATGTCAAGGCATTGACGTTGCAAAGATGAATCATCCAAAACTCTGCCGATTCGCACCGTGGAAGAAAGGTGCGTCGTGTCGAGATGGTAAGAGCCATCTCTTAACAAGCCAGGAAATTCTGCCAAGATAGCTTCTGCCGACTCGCCCAATGGCGGTTTTCCTTCGCGGCGCCCTAGGTCGCTTCGCAACGAATTCATCAGCTCTCGATGGACGTGCCGAACCAGTAGTGCCGCAGCGCTCTGACGATCCGACTTCGGCTTGTAAGCGAGTGTCGAATCAAACAGGGTGATACTGTTGCAGGTTCCCAATCGGGATAGCGATAGACCATAACCGCGTGCAACATCTACCCCCTCATGAACGAGCACTTCGATCAATTCATCTAAGTTTTCTGAGGTCGCTTCGATTGCCGCAAGAGCTTTAGCAGCTGCTTCACGATCTCCCACCGGCCTCATGTACATCCACCCCTCGCGAATCCTCCCATCACCAAGCAATAATAATCCTA
>JBEGUT010000369.1:0-4892 GCA_041178745.1 Planctomycetota bacterium
CGCGCTGGAGTGAATCGGAAGGTGTGCGTTGGAAAACGAATTTACCGGGGTTGGGATGGTCTTCGCCGGTGATTTCCTCGAACCGTATTTATTGCACAGCGGCGATACCGGACACGAGCGATAAAGAAATTTTGCGTTTGTCGCTTTTGATCTGCGACCTTAAAACAGGAAAGTTGATCGAAGCGATTCCATTGCTGGATCAAGATCTAAGAAAGTCTCCTGATATCCATCAAAAGAACAGTCATGCCAGTGCGACTCCTGTGATCGATGGCAATCGAGTTTTTGTGCACTTCGGCCACCAGGGAACGGTGTGTACCGACTTGGATGGTAAATTGATTTGGAAGCGTGATGATTTGTCTTACCTTCCAGTCCATGGCAATGGAGGCTCTCCGATTTTATCGGATGGTCTTTTGATTTTTAACTGCGATGGAGGTGAATCACCTTTCGTGATTGCCTTGGAAAGCGCGACGGGTGAGACGAAATGGAAGATTGATCGGCCCATCAAGGCTGAGAAGAGTTTTTCTTTTTCGACACCGACGATCATTGAGATCAATGGGCAGAAACAATTGATCACAGCTGGTTCAGACATCCTGCAAGCAGTGGATCCAAGTAGCGGTACGGAGATCTGGCGAATTCGCTACGATGGTTTCTCTGTCATTCCAAAGCCTCTCTACGTTGGAGGTCTCATCGTGATTAGTACGGGCTACATGCGTCCCGAGTTGATTGCGATTGCTCCTGATGGCAAGGGAGATGTGACAGAGACGCATGTCAAGTGGCGCAAAACGAATGTTGCTCCCAATACACCGTCGTTAGTTAGCGATGGGAAATTGATCTATTGTGTGACAGATGCTGGAATCGCTCGTGGGCTTGATTTACAGACAGGTAACGAGATTTGGCGAAAGCGACTTGGGGGTAACTACTCCGCTTCGCCGCTTCTTGCTACGGATAAAATTTATTTCCAGAGCGAGCAAGGGGAGTGCGTTATTCTGGAGACTGGCAACTCGGGGAATGAAGTGAGTCGCAATGAATTGTCGGGGCGTATTTTCGCATCATATGCTGTGGCAGATCAGGATTTGATTATCCGTTCAGAGAATTCACTTTACCGAATTGGTCGCTGAGTCGAAGCAAGAGTTCCTCTAGCAGAAATCGTGCCCGCCCTTCGTTTGAGTGAGAACCTTTGAGCTTCATGTCGGTTTCCAGCAACCATTGAAGGAGTTTGCTGGCACGTTGCCTGCCGATTCGTCGCAATTGTTTTTCGGCTTTGGCCAGATCGTTGTTACGGAAACCCGCTTGTAAGAGAGCTTCCCCTATTCGTACTTGTCGACCAAAGCGAGTTCCTTGTTCGATCAATTGCGCGGCAACTCCGAATCGACGCAAGCCCCACGATAATTGGGGTACTAAAGCCATAACCGATTCACCGGTAGCCAGCAATCGATCTACGTGAGTAAGAGCTTCCGCAATTCGACCATCGGCAACTTCTTCTAGGATAGTCCATACGGTTTGCAGACGCCAACCACCAACAGTTTCACTCAATTGCTGATCGCTAACACCGCCATCGCTATTGGCGAACAGTGCCAGTTTTGCAATTTCATTATCGAGCAAGCCAAACTCTGGTCCAACGAGATCCAAGATTTTCTCGGCTTGTGTCTTGGTGAGCTTTAGATGATGCACATGTCGAGCTCGGTGAATGAGCCACTTCTCGATCAATGGGAGATCGGGGGGATCTCCCCACGCTTTTAATTTTGGAACGGATCCCCGCACAGCCAAGCCTACTTCGTTGACGAGCTTATACAAGCGGGTTGTTGCGACCCATGTAGAGGTTTCGAGAATCAGAAGCGAGGAGCTTTTGGTTTTCTCAAGCCACTTCTCTAAATTTGCTCGATGTTGGGAAATAAATTTCGTAGCGTTCCTAACTACGACAACTTTGGCTTCGTCTTGATCGAAAAGCGAAACGGTTGCCACCTCATCATGAACATCTACCCAACTCGCCGTATCGCCATCGAAATAATGGATCCATTCCTCTTGGCAACCACTTTTTTTAACCAACCATTGCAGAGCCGCTCTTCGCAAAAAATCATCATCGCCGAATACCACGCCGATCTTACCGAGCGAGATGTCGCTAGTAGTAGGCTTAAGTATTTCATCGATGATGCAAAAAGGAGAAGGCATGCGATGGTTCACCACCAACTGTTAAGGTTACTCAGCGGCGACTTCCGCCAGATTCTGCTGAATTGCTTTCGCTTCGTCGGCACTTGCTAGGTCGCTGTGGCAGGATGCTTTGTTTCCGTCGTTTTTGGCAACACCCTTCTTCGTTTTACTGGCGAGATGATGAATCTCTTCGGGAGATAGCACTCCTCGTTTTTCAAGGATTTCACGTTGTTCGGCCGTTAGAGCAGCAGTAACTTTAGCTCGCTCCCATTGATAATCTTCTTCTTTGCCTGAATGAAATTCGACGATTTCTTTCGAGATGCGTACGCTGCACCAATCGTGTCCGCACATAGCACAGAAATCGGTATCGACGTCTAGGTCTTCATCGTGATAGGCCCGAGCTAAATCGGGGTCGAAGCTTAGTTCAAAATGCTTTTCCCAATTGAGAGCGGCACGAGCTTTGGTCAATTCATCGTCGCGATCGCGAGCCCCCGGGATACCGAGTGCCACGTCGGCGGCATGAGCGGCGATTTTGTAGGCCACACAACCTTGCTTCACGTCATCTCGCTTGGGTAATCCGAGATGCTCTTTAGGCGTGACATAGCACAACATACTTGCGCCGTGGAATCCGGCAGCAGTGGCGCCAATGCAACTGGTGATATGGTCGTAACCTGGGAAGATGTCTGTTACCAAGGGGCCCAAAACATAGAACGGGGCGCCATGGCACAGTTGTCGTTGCAACTTCATATTGAATTCGATTTGATCGAATGGAACATGACCAGGTCCCTCTACCATGACTTGAACACCACATCTCCAGGCTCGCTCAGTAAGTTCGCCAAGGGTTGAGAGTTCAGCGAGTTGGGCGATGTCAGTCGCATCAGCCAATCCACCTGGACGCAAACCGTCTCCGATGGAAAAGGTGACATCATACTCGCGCATAATTTGGCAAATGTCTTCCCAATGATCATACATCGGGTTTTGTTTTTGGTGATGCAGCATCCATTTGGCGAGCAACGATCCGCCTCGACTGACGATTCCGATCAAGCGACGCTTGACCCATGGTAAGTGTTCGCGAAGAACGCCCGCGTGGATCGTGAAGTAGTCAACGCCTTGAGCAGCCTGTTCACGAAGTGATTCGAGAATGATTTCAACGGTCAGTTGCTCAATCTTGCGTCCGATGATCATGGAGTAGATGGGAACCGTACCGATGGGGACACAGCTATTTTGAACGATAGCGACGCGGCATGCATTAAGATCGCCACCGGTGCTTAGATCCATGACGGTATCAGCGCCCCATTTTTCTGCCCACTTGAGCTTCTCGACTTCCTCATCGGTGCTTGAGGAGACCGGGGATGCTCCCATGTTGGCATTGATTTTTGTTTTGGAAGCGCGACCGATGCACATCGGGTCGAGCTGGTATCCGAGATGGACTTTATTTGCGGGAATGACCATGCGCCCTGCGGCGACTTCATCACGGACTTGGAGAGCCGTGAGATGAGACTCGCGTTCTGCGACTCGGGTCATTTCGGGGGTAACGATGCCTAACCGAGCGAACTCAAGCTGCGTGCTTGGAGTGAAATCTGAAGGAAGGTAGATACGTCGCCATGAGTCGTCAGATTGTTGAAAAACGATTTCGCGCTGCTTGCCGTTGGTGGTTGTATCGCGAGCTGAAACGGTAGCAGTTGCCTTCAGTTCTTCGGTCGTCCAGGAAGCTGGAAGAAAATCCCAGGCCGTCTTGTCGGAAGCAGGTGGCATTCCTGGGGTATCGGGGGATGCGAAGGTGTAAGCTCCAGCTTGGCCCGGTTTGATGGTAGGCTGTTTGGAAAAACTTCCCGGAGTCGTACCTGCCTTGCGGCTAGAGGGATTATTTCCCAGAGGGGGAAGCGTCCAGCGATTCGACGGCCTAGCATTTGACATCGATTGATACCTTCTGTATTTGCAAAACTTTCACGAACAGTGGCTCGTCTTAAATCCTTCGAGTTGGCGGCAAGTTGCAGTGTGCATTGCAGCCTAACTTCGCCTGTAACGATCGTACGCTTAACGTTTTGAAACGTGACAGGAAAGAGCCCAGGTACATCGTATCGTGAATAGCTTTTAGGTCCAACGCCTCAAGGGGGTTGGCTTGGCCTTATTTTGCCAGCAATCCCCCTAATGATGCACCCTCCGTCGAATGTACTTGTGTTGCTATCAAAAAAACGAAGTTCGGGTGCATAGCACTTTCATAGCACTTTCAACTCAGATGCTAGCAAAACAAAGGAACAAAGGTGCCTGGCACCCAGGAATTGGCTTAGGTGCATAGCACTTCAAAAAGGGTTGCTAGCATACGAAAGGTGCCTAGCACCGTGGAATTGCGAAAGGTGCCTGGCACCGTGGAAATGAGTTTTGCTATCAAAGCATCAACCATCCAAGGGACGAAAACCCTTGATCCTGCCGCGAGGCGCAAGCCCCTCAACGTCGATCGGTATGTCCAACCGGTGAACGCCAACATTGGCCGCCCGATCCACCGCCTCAATCCGCAAATAAATTCGCTTCGGTAAGTTTGGCTCCGCCGGCCAGAGATAACGCCCCTTATTGCGAAGACCTGAAGCGATCGTGGTCCACGGACCGTCACGACGTTCACTAAATGACAAACTGATGGGTCGGTCCAGCAATTGGTCATCCGAACACGAATACTCGATCACCAAGTTACCCGCTTCTTCCCCAACTCCATAAACAGCACTGTGAATCTTCACTTCCGGCGTGCG
>JBEGUT010000370.1:0-4889 GCA_041178745.1 Planctomycetota bacterium
TTCGCTACCAGCAAGATGGAAAATCGTTAGAAGAGTTAGCCGTTGGGGGAATGATAATTTTGTATGTTGGTGGCTGCACCAGTTTTTGGTTGATCCTTCTAGCTCAACCCTCGCCGCAGTGGGCGTTATTAGCCCTGGTAGGAGTGATTGCAGTTACGAAACTCGCAGATATCGGAGCTTACGGCGTCGGAAAACTACTAGGAAAAACCAAACTCTGCCCAAAGATATCTCCAGGTAAAACTATCGAGGGTCTTGTAGGCGGATTTCTGCTGGCATCACTTGGTAGCTGGCTGTACTTCAATTATTTCATGCCATGGCTACAACCCGTTCAGCCTGGCAGGTTGGGGATTTGGGGGCCACTGGTGTTCGCCCTGCTGCTTACCACAACGGGTCTAGTTGGAGATTTGACGGAATCGATTATCAAGCGAGATGTGGGTAGCAAGGACAGTGGACACATCATTCCTGGAATGGGCGGTATTTGGGATGTTACCGATTCGCTGTTGCCGGCGGCCGTTATTGGTTTTCTGGGAGTCGTGGCAGGCCTCATTCCGTCACCGTAACGATCTTATCCAAGATAGTTGCCAAGTAATTCCCGGAATTAGCTTTATTGTTGCGTCTTTCAATCGAATAATTTCACCGGGCGATTACCGAATCTCGCGAAACAGAAATCGCTAGTTTGTGTGGCGCATCATCCTCGCTTTGTTTAGTACCGATAGTTGGGTGCAAACCGATTGAAAAACAGATCACAATATTTTGCGGTTGCTTGATTTGAGCAACAACGAATTGAACAACTTCGATTTGATTAAAAAGTTTTTGGATAGCAAGTTGAGCTGCGATGATTTGCTTGGTTGCTTTGCCAAATTTCCTTCCGGGATAGCTTGAACATGAATGCAGAAGCATCGGTAAATCTTGCTGATCCTTCAGTAGCTCCTCAACTCTTTGGTCCCCAGGACCAACATTTAAAATTACTGAGGAGCCAACTTGGTGTCAGCGTAACGCTGCGCGATGGGCAACTACGGCTTTTAGGCTCCGATACCGGAGTTAAACAAACGGTTGAAATCTTGGAAAAGATGATAGCGCTGCTGGCCAAACAAGGACATTTGGGTCGTGAAGAGGTGCAGCAAATGATCGGTGCTGTAACGGGCGTTTCGCAGGTGATCAGCAACCGCGACGAACTGGCAATTGCGCATCCGATCCGCAAAATTCGCCCACGCACTGAAGGACAAAACGTTTATGTAACAGCGATTCGCCAGCACGACATGACTTTCTGTGTTGGCCCGGCTGGTTGCGGAAAAACCTACTTAGCTGTAGCGACTGCGGTTGAAGCCCTTAAATCGCGACAAATCCGCAAAATTGTTTTAGTCCGTCCAGCCGTTGAAGCCGGTGAAAGCCTTGGTTTTCTCCCAGGTGATTTGCAAGCCAAACTCAATCCGTATCTCCGCCCTTTGTTGGACGCATTAAACGAGATGGTCGAGTATGATCAGGTAAAGTTCTACATGGAGCAGGACATCATTGAGGTCATCCCGCTGGCTTACATGCGCGGTCGGACTCTCAATCAAGCCTTCATTATTTTGGACGAAGCCCAGAATACGACGGTCGCTCAAATGAAAATGTTCCTAACCCGCATGGGGGAGGGATCAAAGATTGTCGTTTCGGGAGACACATCGCAAGTTGATTTGCCGGCGGGAGTTACGAGCGGATTAAAGGATGCCATCCACCGTTTGTCGGGAATTTCTGGAATCGCATTTGTACAGCTAGGAGAGGGTGATATTGTTCGCCATAAATTGGTACAACAGATCGTGCGTGCCTACGATCCGGCACAGCGACCTGGCAGCGGAGGACGCTAACCAGAAAATGAAAAGCAGGACGGGGCGAGGTCTGCAAGTGTCGTAATGACCAACACTAATCCGAGTGTTCGAACTCGAAGTGAGCGGGTCGCAGCATTAAGCACTGAACGATCCGGATGGCGCAGTTGGCTAGGGCTTATTGTGTCAACTCCAGCGTTGTCGAGATTTGCCATCGCCGCTGCGGTGGCGATCGCCTTGACGGTTGTGATGCAGGGCTGGAATCCCCCTTTCTCCTACCGCGAAGGTTACATTCCTCCGCGAGCCATTATCGCTAGGGTTCGCTTTGAAGTTCCCGATCCTACAAAAACGGAAATCAACAAATCGCAGAAGAAGCAGGAAGTGCTCTGCTTCTACGAAAATCGTCCCCAACCACTGACTCAACTACGCGGGGCGCTGAAGGAGCAGGTTTTCATACTGCTTGAAAATCAGGTTTCCAAACAACCGCTTGTGGACGGCCTGAACAGCAAAGCGCAGGAGGCGTTGAGGCGTTTTACGACAGGCGCAAACGAACCGGCTCAGATCGATCCTGAAGCGGCGCTGCTTGCGCTGCGCGAGATGCTGGCGGAAGATAAGCAGTTGGATAAGTTTGACCAGACGATGCGAGCGGTGTTTCAGCCGTTAGAGGAAAAGGGACTACTCAATTCTCTTTCGCATGAACTTGAAGAAGGAAATCAGCAACAGATTCGGGTCTTTATGATTGGGCGACCCGACGAGACACAGGTTGTCGAGGTAGCCAGTGTTCGTATTGCCGAAGCGAAGAATGATCTGCTGAAGCGATTGGTATCCGAAATCAAAAGAACCTATCCAGCAAGCAAAGGCGAAATGATTGGGCAGATGATTTTCAACTTTATTGAAGATCAGCAACTCCCTGTGACGCTTTCCTATAATGTCTCTCTCAGCGAGAAATCCAGACAGCAGGCCATCGACGCGGTTCCTCCGGTACTGACAACCTACTTTCCAGGCGAGAGTCCTTTAGCGCGAGGTGGTCGTCCGTTGCGAAGCTCGGATCTGAACCTGCTACGAGCTGAGCACAATGCTTGGATTTCTCAATTGCCATGGAGCGAGCAGCTGATTCGGTTACTGGCATTCTGGGGAATGATTGCAGCGATGTATCTGCTGTGTGGCCTGTACATTTATTTCCAATACGATCGCGGATTGATCAAAGATACAGGACGCTTTGTACGCTTGCTCTTGCTGGTGTTAGCCACTTGTTGGCTTTCTTGGCTATCAGCCGCTGATCCTTGGAGAGCGGAAGTGATTCCGATCGTCTTGTGTGCCATCACCGCGACAGTTGCCTATGGCCGCCCTCTCGCCCTGGTGCTGCTGACGACGATGACGATAGCGACCGTTTTATCGCTAGGCCTAGGGATGGACGCGTTGGTTTTACACGGTGCTGCGGCATGTTCAGCGATACTTTTTCTCGGCCGAATTCGCAGTCGCACGAGATTGATATACGTTGGCTTAGGCGCAGCGACGGTTACTGTCTTAACGACGCTGGGTGTCGGAGTCATGGTGGGGCAAACGGTCGACTTGGTACAACAACCCGGATTAGGCTTTTCATCGGGTTCGATGCTCGGTGGATTATTTAGGCAGTTGGTTTCCGAAGCTACTCGCGAAGGTATCTTTGTCGTACTAGCTTGCTTATTGATGACGGGATTATTGCCCATTGTCGAAAGACTGTTCAAAGTGCAGACCGACTTGAGTCTCTTGGAACTTGGCGATACGGCTCATCCTCTGCTGCGTCAATTGGCGCAGCGAGCACCTGGAACCTTCAATCACTCGATCAACGTTGCCGCCATCGCGGAACCAGCCGCTGAAGCGATTGGTGGAAATGGTTTGTTAACTCGAGTTGGTGCATATTTCCATGACATCGGAAAGATGTTCAAGCCGACTTATTTTGTCGAAAATCAAAGCGGTGGAAATCGCCACGATACTTTGCAACCAGCAATGAGCACGCTGGTGATTATTGCGCATGTGAAAGATGGTGCCGACTTGGCTCGGCAGTATCGCTTGCCTCAACCCATTATCGATTTTATTGAACAGCATCACGGGACAACTTTGGTCGAATACTTCTTTCGTCAAGCGACCAAAAAATCGGAAGAAGATCCCAATGGCGAAGAGGTTTCTGAGCATGGATTCAGATATCCCGGGCCAAAGCCTCAATCCTTAGAAGCGGCCGTATTGATGCTGGCCGATGCTGTTGAAAGCGCTTCACGAACACTGGTCGAACCAACATCGGCTCGTCTTCAAAACCTCGTCAATGAAATCGCGACCAAGCGTTTGCTCGATGGTCAGTTTGAAGAGTGCGGGATGACACTAAGCCAACTCGGTACGGTCAAACAGAGCTTGGTGAAGAGTCTGACAGCTATTTACCATGGTCGTCTGAAGTATCCTGGCCAGCAAACGGCATAATATAAATTGCTAGGTTGGTGAAATGTTGGATATTGAAATTGACGATCAGCAATTCGCGTTAAAGATTGACCATAAACGGCTTGCTCGAGTGCTCGATAAGATCGCCACTGATCACGGTTTTTCTTCCGGTGAAGTCAGTGTGATCCTTGTCGACGATGAAACGATTCACCGAGTTAATCGGGATCATCTTCAGCATGATTACCCAACAGACGTAATCAGCTTTGTTTTTGAAGCCACAGGCTCGCATTTAGAAGGTGAGATTTTAGTCAGCACGGATACAGCGATTCGCGAGTCGACCGAGGGTGGTTGGGACGCTGGTGAGGAGACCCTTTTGTATTGCATTCATGGGATGCTGCATTTAGTCGGTATGGATGATATTGAAGACGTTGATCGTCAGGCGATGCGAGCCCAAGAAGCTAAATATCTCGGTGTGTGTGGCTTGGCTACAGAAACCATTCGCCGTATGGCAGCGGATGCTGACGAGGCTCAATCATGAGTCCGGCGTTGTTCTACTGGCTGGTGGGAATTGGCCTTCTGATGACCTCCGCTGGTGGCCTTGGAATCCACGTTTTTTCCCGCTTTAACGGGGGTGAACTGGAACGCTATTGTCGGCTTCGAAAGAATCGTGAG
>JBEGUT010000371.1:0-4888 GCA_041178745.1 Planctomycetota bacterium
TCGTTTAACTCACTTCAACTTGCCCATCAGTGAGTCCGTATGCTCTCCAGGATTGTTTAACTTATTTGGTAAAAGTCCTTGCCCTGGAGGCACCTTAGTGTAAAAATGACACTAAGGAGATGGCAGGATGAGCTTAGAAAGTGGTTCGAGTTCGGCAGCGTTATTGACAGATCTTTATCAATTGACGATGGCTTACGGCTACTGGCGAAGCAGCAAGGCTAACCGTCAAGCTGTTTTTCATCTCTACTTTCGCAAGAATCCTTTCGGTGGCGGGTATGCGATCGCGGCGGGCTTGCAGCAGGTAGTCGAGTATCTCGAGTCATTTCATTTCAGTCAGCAAGACATCGACTATCTAGCCTCTATACCTGGCAATGATGGAAAGACGATCTTCGTCGGAGACTTCTTGCATTATCTGAGCGGTATGAAGCTGGAAATCGATCTCGATGCGATTCCGGAAGGAACCGTTGTTTTCCCGCAGCAACCGCTGCTGCGCATCAAGGGGCCACTGCTTCAGTGTCAGTTAATTGAAACGGCTCTTCTGAATATCATCAATTTCCAAACGCTCGTCGCGACGAAAGCCTCGCGTGTGATGAGAGCTGCTCAAGGGGATTCGATTCTCGAGTTCGGACTGCGGCGGGCTCAGGGACCCGATGGAGCTATGTCGGCCAGTCGCGCTGCGTATGTAGGTGGCTGCTCGGCGACCAGTAATGTTTTGGCTGGCAAGCAATTCGGGATCCCAGTCCGTGGAACACATGCTCACAGTTGGGTGATGGCCTTTGATTCCGAATATGAATCTTTCGCAGCCTATGCTGCTGCGATGCCAAATAACTGTGTCTTTCTTGTCGACACCTACGATACGATCGAGGGTGTGCGCAATGCGATTCGTGTTGGCAAAGAGATGCGTGCCAAGGGACAGCGACTCGTCGGCATCCGTCTCGATTCCGGCGATCTCGCATACTTGAGTATCGAGGCGAGAAGATTGCTCGATGAAGCGGGTTTCCGTGACGCATCGATCGTCGCCAGTAACGATCTCGATGAACGATTGATCGAGAGTCTTAAGCGACAAGGGGCAAAGATCGATGTGTGGGGAGTTGGAACGAAATTGGTGACAGCCTATGACCAAGCAGCTTTAGGTGGTGTGTATAAACTTGGGGCTATCCGAGATGATTTAGGCGAATGGAAACCCAAAATCAAACTCTCCGAGCAGTTGATTAAGATCACTACACCTGGAATTCTGCAAGTGCGTCGCTACTTCGATGATCATGGAAAAGCGATTGCCGATGTGATGTTCGATGAACTCCACCGGCCTCAGGAGAAATGGCTGTCGATTGATCCAGAAGATTATTCGAAGCAGACAACTTTTGGTAGCGATCAAAAATATGAGGATTTGGTGGTTCCAGTGATGCGACAGGGAAAGCAAGTCGCCTCCTCGTCGTCGCTCGCCGAATTGCGACAACGTACGATCGAGCAATTGAACATGTTTCCTGCTGGTATTCTCCGCTTTGATAATCCCCACAAATATCCGATCGGTTTGGAAGAGGGACTCTTTCAGCAGAAAAGTCGTTTAGCCTTGGCAGGAAGAAAGCGAGAGAGCGAGAAAAATGGTCAGTAAATCCAAGAAGCAAGGTGAGCTGAAGTATTGCTACGAATATCCACGAGCTGCATTGACGGCGGATTGTGTGGTCTTTGGCTTAAACGATGAAGAGCTCAAGGTGCTATTAATTCAGCGAGCTTCGGATCCATTTGCCGGTAGCTGGGCATTGCCTGGTGGTTTTGTAGAAATGGATGAATCTCTAGAAACCGCAGCGCTTCGGGAATTGCAGGAAGAGACTGGGCTAGAGCTAGCTTATGTAGAGCAACTCTATACATTCGGTGATTGTGGTCGCGATCCGCGTGGCCGAGTGGTTTCGGTTGCGTACTTCGCACTGGTACGCGAGTCGGCTCATGCGGCCCGAGCGGATGATGATGCAAAGCAAGTGAAGTGGTTTCCGATGAAGAAATTACCGAGCCTTGCATTTGATCACGACAAGATACTTGCATGTGCCTACCAGCGTTTGCAGGCTAAGGTGCGTTATCAACCTATCGGGTTCGAGTTGCTACCGAAGAAATTTACGCTGACGCAGTTGCAAAGACTCTATGAAATTATTCTCGGCCGAACGCTTGATAAACGTAATTTCCGCAAAAAGATTCTCAGCATGAATGTGCTCGAGGAATTAAGCGAGGATGAGGTGGGGGTCGCACGTCGACCAGCGCGACTCTACCGCTTTCACAAAAAGCAGTACGAAAAACTGGCACGCCAAGGTTTTAATTTTGAAATCTGAGGGTGAGGATAGACTGGAATGGGACGACTAGGTACTGAAGGTAAGCGAGCTTTGTTGCTTATCGATCTGCAAAATGATTTTGTGGAGGGTGGGGCACTCTCGGTACCAGCAGGTCGTGAGGTGATGGAGGTTGCTAATCGTTTAATACCTCACTTTGAAATGGTCGTGGCGACACTGGATTGGCACCCAAGGAATCATCGAAGTTTTGCTAGTTGCAACGAAGGAGTTCAGCCTTATGAAAATTTTCTCCTTAACGGTTTGCCGCAAACAGCCTGGCCCGATCACTGTATCGCCCACACATCCGGTGCAGATTTTGTGAAAGGTTTGAATCTGAACGGCATTCATCACATCGTCCACAAGGGAACGGATGCGGAGATCGACAGTTACAGCGGCTTCTACGATAACGGTCATCGAAAGTCGACGGGACTTGCCGATGATCTTCGCCAGGCTCAAGTGAGTGATGTGTTTATCATGGGCTTAGCGACCGACTACTGTGTTCTCTTCACAGCGCTGGATGCGGTTCGCGAAGGATTTAAAACGTGTGTCATTACCGATGGTTGTCGCGGTGTTGGAATTCGACCCGGTGATATCGCTCGAGCCTTTCAGTTCATGCGTGAAGCTGGGGTTGGTTTGATTGAAAGCGCTGAGCTACTGCGCGAAAAAAAAGGGACTACTAGGTAGTCCCTTTAGGGCTTTAAAAAATCTGGCGAGATTCAGGCCAAGATGAATAGGTGCATGTAAGATATTTCTGCTTACAGACGGCACCTTCGAGAGTTTCTAGATTGTCAGAAGTCTTATTCCTTAATCTCGAAGATCGCTTCCACTTCAACGGCCGAGCCAGTTGGAATTTGGGCAAATCCTAGGGCGCTACGCGCATGATATCCGTCAGTCGTTTTGCCGTAGATCTCATGCAGCAAGTCGCTGCAACCATTGATCACCAGATGCTGTTCATGGAACTCCAATGTGGAATTAACACAGCCTAAGAGTTTTAAGACTCGTAGACCGTCCAGTGTTCCATGAAAGTTCCAGATCGAGTTTAGGATTTTAATCGCACACTGGCGGGCAGCTAGTTTCCCTTCCTCGACCGAGGTTCCATCGCCCAGTTTTCCTTTCAGATCGCTGACGTGACCTGAGGTAATTAGGAGGTTACCAGTGCGCACTACCATTGCTAGATAGCCTGGTTCTTGTTTTGAGAAGGTGATACCTAGAGATTCGGCTTTTTCTTGTGGTGTCATAATTGCGTTCTGAGATAGAGGGCGATTGAGAAAACTGAAAGCTACGAAACCGCTCTGACTTCAAAGCCTTTGCGGTAATTCTTGGTGATCAACCGGTCGGCATCGGCTGAATTGGAAAAGCTGAGTTTATCAGCGTTCCATTGCAGCAACTTGCCAGGAAGTCGAGCGGCTATGTTACCAAGTTGTACGGTCTCGGAAAGCGGACCGGCATATTCGAAGCCATCGGTCGTCTTCTTGCCAGCGATAACCGCGTCGACCCAGTCGTGCCAGTGACTTGTTCCTTTGACATCGGGTTTCTGGAACTTAGCGAACTTATCGGCAGGATAAAGAATGGGCATGCCAACGTGGGGCAGTACCATATTGCCACCCTCGCCGATGAAAAGCGAACCACCGCTGGGTAGTTCGACTCCTTCTGGCATTTGGGCGAGTTCACGCGGGGGCTTCAGTCCACCGTCGCGCCAAATAACGCGAATTTCCTTTCCGGCGCTGTACGGTGTTCCGGGGAAAGTGAAGGTTACCGTTTCAGGACCAGGCCAAACCTCGTTGGTGGTTCCTGCGTTTTCAGCGATGATGCTCAAAGGGGCGGTGAGGTCGAGCGATCCGAAAACGGGATCAAGAATATGACAGCCGAAATCACCGAGAGCACCGGAACCGAAATCCTGCCAGTCTCGCCATTTAAAAGGATGATAAACATCTGGAGCAAAAGGACGTTCGGCAGCGCAGCCTAACCAGAGATCCCAGTTAACATTTTCGGGAACAGTCGCCGACGCAGGTCGATCGGTACGGTTGCAATACTGTCTTCCCTGCACTCCAACCCATGAGTGAACTTCTTTCACTTTGCCAATGGCACCTTCACGAATCAGACGCACTCCGAGTCGATATTCGGCATTGGAATGAATCTGATTTCCCATCTGAGTTGTGAGATTTTTCTTCTGGGCTAGCAGTCGCATCTGTCGAGACTCCCAGACCGTGTGGGTGAGAGGTTTTTGACAGTAAATATGTTTACCCATCTCCATCGCCATCATCGCCGCAGGAGCATGCATGTGATCAGGAGTCGATACGATTACAGCATCCACTTTGTCAGCAAGTTGCGAGAGCATTTCTCGATAGTCAGCAAAATGTGGTGTGCCTGGAAAGGAAGCATCAACTTTGTCGAATCGATTCTTGTCGATATCACAGAAACCAACAAATTTCACACTCTTATGAGAACCGACGCTAGAGAGGTCTGCCCAGCCCATACCGTTGACTCCGATACAGGCAACATGGAGCTGCTTTTCTAGTGTGTTGGCGCGAACGAATGCAGGGGCGACAGCTATCGCGGAAAGGGCTAGT
>JBEGUT010000372.1:0-4852 GCA_041178745.1 Planctomycetota bacterium
GTTGATGGCATTTGTAATTTTGATCGGTATCGGAGTATTTGCCCTACTGATCATCTTTCTGAGCCGAACGCTTACTTGGCAAGGTGGTTCGGTTGAAGTTGTGCCGGTAGAGAATGTCGCTGGCCGCGGAGACCACGCAGAGGGCTTCGCTCGAGACCTCGAGCCACCGGGAGCAGAGGAAGTCGAGGAGATGACTGAGCCAACTTTGGCAGAGAGCCTTGAAGCCGTGACCTCAGCGGTAACCAACGTGGCTGCTTCGCTCGATACCCTGGAAACCAACTCCACGGCAACTTCCAAGGGTAAAGGGAAGGGGGATAGTCGTCCTCCGGGTCCACTGGGTGAAGGGGACGACATTGTTCCTCGATTCGAACGCTGGGAATTAAAATTTGCAGCTAAGAACCTCGGTACCTATTCCTCCCAACTCGACTATTTCAAAATCGAACTGGCTGCAGCCGGTGGTGGAGTTAAGCAGGTGGATTACGCTTCGGGGTTCTCAGGTGCTCCTGCCAAGCGATCGGCTGATGGTGACCAAGAAAAACGATTGTATTTTGTTTGGCGTAAAAGTGGTCCGCTGTTACAGTACGACCGTCAGCTGCTGGTGCGAGCCGGCGTATCGACCGATGGTCGAGTGATGATGAAGTTCATCCCCAAACCGTTGGAGGATCAACTTGCGATTATCGAGCTCAAGTATGCGAAAGAAAAAGGTGTTGATACCGTTAAAAAGATCGCCAAAACAATTTTCGAATCGAGGCCAACGGTCACCGGTTACGAATTTGTTGTGATCGATCAACGTTATCGCATCGCAAAATAGTAGGTGTTTATTGTCTCACACTCCGGCACTCATCGACCGGGGTACAAGTTACTGGGGAAAGAAGCGAGGGATATGGTTTACGATCTTCTTGGTAAAGCGGATTATGTGTTTCTCGCCTTAGCCGCTCTGTGGGGTACTGTATGCGTGATTTTGGTTTGGAATCGAGTGAACTCGAAACGATTCAAAACCGAAGACGACCAGGACAAGTTTCTTGATTCAATTGAACCGGAAGTTCTTCGAGGGAACTTCGACGCTGCGTTGCAGATTTGCGAAACCGATAGCCGAGCATTGCCCGCTATGATCGCTTTGGCTTTGAATAATCGCGAACTCGGCTATAGCAAAACTCGCCAGTTGATCATGGATCGCTTCCAACGCGACGTGATCGCTGACCTCGACCAACGCATCGCCTGGGTATCCACGGTGATCAAGATCGCTCCGATGCTCGGGTTGCTTGGAACCGTGGCAGGTATGATGGGTGCGTTCGCAACGTTGGCTGAAGCCACAACGGTGGAGCCATCCAAACTTGCTCTCGACATTCGTATCGCTCTCGAAACAACATTGATCGGTTTGACGATTACCGTCCCTCTGCTGATCGCTATGGCGAGTATTAGCAACCGCATCAAGCATATGGAAGAATTGGTTGCCGCCGGCCTGACTCGGTTTTTGGAAGCCTACAAAATTGGTTTGGCTCGGACCTCACAGAAATCCATGCGAGCGTAAACTAAGGTAATCCATGAGCGACTATCAACCGGATCTGATACTTGAAGATGATCCTCCTGTATCGACTGGGAAACGTAAAGAACCTGATTCGGAAATCGACATCACCCCGATGATCGATATCGTTTTCTTGTTGCTGATCTTCTTCGTGGTCACCTCCAAGATGCAACCGCAACAGGTCACCGACCTTCCCAAAGCGAGACATGGTGAGGGAATTGCATCCAAGCAGTGGATCGTTATCAACGTTAAAAGAGGTGCCGGAGATGCCGCCGAAGTATCTCGAAAAGATGGTTCGTCTTTCTCCAGCGACAAAGATGAGCAGGCTCAACAGATCGAAGACTATGTCAAAGAAGGCATCGACCAAGGAATGAAATTGGTGGTTATACGAGCCGAAGGATCGGTAAAGACGGGTGAGATTTCAAGAATCCGTACAGCAGTCTCAGCATCGCTTGAGGAGGGTGAAGAAATCAATATTGCCGTTCAGGAACAATGACGATCACCACCGAAAACACTTTCACTGATAACCTTAATACCTAAACGCTTCAGTTGTATCTTATGAGCATCCGCTTCCAGTGTCCCAGTTGCAACGAAATTCGCTCCGCCAATACCAACTTGGCGGGCAAAGTCATTCGTTGCCCCGCATGTTCGGCAAACGTCCAATTGCCAACGCTGGAAGCCCTAGCTGCTGCAGAACAGCAGAAAGACAAAGAGACTCTACAGTCCAAATCGAACTCTGCATTTCGCTCTGATGCCCTAGATGAAGAAAGCTATTCATCGACTACTCGAGACTCGATCCCCACACCAAACGACCTTGATAGCGAAGATCAACCGCTCGAAGAACCGGTATTATTTGCAAAGAATTCAAATCGCGACAACACCGAAATGGACATGACCCCAATGGTCGACGTCACGTTTCTGTTGCTTATTTTCTTCATGATCACTGCGTCGTTCAGCATTCAAAAGGTTTTTCGTACACCAGCTCAGAAGAGCAATGAAGCGAGTACTAAGGCGATACCCGATCCCAATCAAGACAACTCCGACTCGGTCATCGTGCAGATTGATGAATTCAATGCGTATACCGTGCTTCTCCCCAGCGGCGAAGAACGCGAGGTTCCCAGCAAACAAGACTTGATCGTGCTTTTGTCAGAAAACAAGGGAGGCGAGTCAGGTCCACAAAAACTTGTTATTAAAGCCCACGCCGATAGCTTACACTCTGCCGTCGTCGCCGCGTTGGATGCGGGACGCGATGCAAATTTCGAACGTTTTGAATTAACTACCATTGAAGATTTTGAATAGCCCTCGCTACTACTGCGAGTTGTTTTCCACCCTTTATTGAGCCGATAGTTAACAATGCTTGCCCAGCAGTTTGTCGATAAGCTTGAGAATTCCGGTTTGCTGCATCCTGATATCATCAGCGAACTTCGCCGACAATTGGCCGATTCCAAAGGTCGCGTTACCGTGGAACAATTGGCCAAGCTCCTAGTCGATAATGGACATCTCACCAAGTTCCAAGCGACCAAGTTGATCGCTGAGTTTCGGGAATCGACGCCCGATCCGGTCACCACACGCAATGTCGCAACTGCGCCAACTCCTCCCAAGTCAGCTCCCCCGACGAGCAATGATCTCGACTTGGCTCCAATCGATACAGCCGCTGGAGCCGCTAAACCCAAACCTGATTCCAAAGCAAATCCAAGCGAGGAAGTGGAAGGTTTGGAGATCGTAGAGGATGTCGTCGAAGCCGTAGAGGAGGTCGAGGTCATCGAGGAAGCTGTCGAAATTGTCGAGCCTGTCGAAGTCGTAGAAACACGTCGCTCTAAAAAGTCGAAGTCTGCCCCCGTTACTCCTGCTCCGGAAGCCTTTGCATCCTCGTTAACAGACACCTACACTCCTGCTCCGAGACCAAAACTCAATACGAAAAAAGCAGGCCGTAATCCTTGGGAGGACTTCCGAATCCTGGGAGTTGGTTCGGGTCTGGTTCTCTTAATGGTTGTCGGTGGCGGTCTCTTGTGGTGGTATTTCCGAGGCACTGCTGACGAGACGATCAAGAGAGCCGATGAGGCCTATGAAGGTCGATCCTACGAAACGGCCGACAAGATCTATGGAGAATTCGTCAACCGCTTCACCAGCGATGACCGACTCTCGTATGCAAAAGTTCGTCAAGCTCTTTCGAAATTGCGCCGCGTCGCCGAAACAGTCAACGATCCCGACCAAGCCCTTAAAGTGGCTCAGGAAGTTTTGCCCCCAATCACTGAAGAGCCTGGCCTACAATCCGAACGCAGCGACTTGACCGGTGTCCTTTTGACGATCGCGGAGAAGTACAACAAGCGAGCTGACGATACGAAAGAAACCGCAGGCAAGAAAACTCTTATGGGCTCGCAAGGCGAGTTGCAAAAGATTATGGATAATCCGCAATTCGTCGGTGCTGCACAACGAACCCAACAAGCCAACCGCATCGCGCGAATCGAAGAAGAGAAACAACGTATTCTTCGCGATATCGGACGCGATGAAGATCTTGTTGCCACTTTGGCCAAGATGAAAGAGGCACTAGAAAAGAAAGATACCGTTGGATCTTATGGTCTCCGCTCTGAATTGATTCGCAAATATCCACAATTGGAAGTTGATGCGGAACTCAGCGCCCTAGTCGTTCAAGCGGCTAACATTCAGAAGGAATTGGTCGAGAAGTCCAACATGTTGGCTTTACGCAGCGAAGACAACAGCACACCACCTGCTGTCGTACTGGTGAATCCACAAGGCAGTTCCATCGATCAACTTCAGGGTAACTTGGTTTACGTCAATGCGCTCGGTGCAGTCTATGGACTCGATGCAGCAACAGGTAACTTGCTGTGGCGACGCTACGTCGGTCGCAACATCACCAATCAACCCCTTCGGTTAACCGATACTCCCGATAGCGACACGCTAGTGACCAGAGCATCCGAAGGAATTCTGGAAAGAATCGGTGGCCCAGATGGCAAATCGGTTTGGAAATCGAAAATGCCTGAACCGATTCTTTCTCCAGTGGTCGATAACGAACAAATTTTCGCAGCTACGTCGACCGGTCAAATCGCTATGCTCGATGGTACCACTGGCGATATCCGCTGGTCGGCCAAAATACCACAGCCGCTAGTCGTTGGCCCAGGTGTTGGTAAAAACAAACCACAGCTTTACCTGCCTGGTAACCATTCCAACTTGTATGTTCTTTCGCGAAACAGCGGCGAGTGCAAAGAAGTGCTCTATCTGGGTCACGCAGCCGGCTCGATCGCCGTGCCTCCACTCTACATGCTCGGCCATCTCTTCGTCTTCGAAAATCCAGCTCCCGACTATTCA
>JBEGUT010000373.1:0-4847 GCA_041178745.1 Planctomycetota bacterium
AGAAGGTCTGGCGATAAATCATAACCTCCGGTGACCACCATTCCACGCACGCCTCGTTCGAGAGCAGGCAACTGAATAGTCGGTCGATCGCCGGTTACAACCAAGAGCTGACTGGGATCAAAACGGTGCAAGCGTTCCTTAAATCCGTAAGCGCTCATTGCGCCCACCATTACCAGGAAATCAGCTGGCTGGTGAATGTCTCCCGCATGCTGGAATTCGCCTCCTAGCACACGGCAGATTTTATCAAGGCAACTGCTAACGCGTCTGGATCCTAAAGCATCGTCGCCATCTTGAAAAACCACTTCAAGTAGTTCAACTAAGCTTATTAACCCACAGACGCTACCATCGGAACCTTTGACCGGCACAGATCTTAACGAGTGTTTCTTGAGCCTTTCATACACTTCATAAAAAACTTCATCCTCGCAGGCCGTGACGACATCTCTTTGACAAATATCCCCGACTTCCGGACGTACATCCATAACGATGCGGGGCGGATCCAGCTTTGCTGTCTCAAGTACAAACTCGGTGCGAAGATTGGGAGGCCCGCAGCATGCAGCCACAGCTTCCGGAATTGTGGTCAACCTGAGAAAATCAGCGTACGCCAAGGCGGCGCAAATCGCGTCGGTGTCAGGATTCCTATGACCGAACACGAGAACTTGTTTCAGAGCCATTCTTTTTACCTAGATCCCGGAAGACCTTAAGGGGCGTTTCCAATTGATTCAGCAAACCCTAAGCGGTACCAACTCTCGACGTGAGCGGAGAACTACAATCGCCTTTTTGGTTTCCCTCTGAAGTATATCATGGCTTTCAAGGTGGTAGCAGGCGAGAGCCGGAGCCGTTTCGTCGCAGGTACCAAAGTCCTTTCAACTTCTGTTGCAGTCCTAACGATTTTGCTAGGATGTTCCCTCGGATTTATTAGGATTATGTTTCAAATTTGTATTAAGCCTGCAATCTTGTAAGGCGGTGTTTCGCCAAGCTTACTTGTCAGCAAAAAATGCAAATCGGGTATGCAAGAATTACTAAGTCACGCCCCGGTTCGGTAGCGATATTTTGCAGATACTGGCAGACAAGGCGAATCCATCGGGACAGCAATCATCGGAGAGGGTTTTTCGATCGTGGAAATACTCAAGACACCCAAGATCATTCAGGATCCGGGCGAAGAGCCACTGATACTTTATTCCGATGCGAACAAGCCGCTGAGAAATCTCTCTTTTCTTCAGAGATCCCTGGTTCTGGCTGAACTCGCCATGATCTCCTACAACGACGAGAATGAAGCACAGAGAGCAGCAGTAGCAATCGGATTTCCCGAAGCTCAACTGTTTGATCGGAAAGGGGCTCAGGCTTTTCGATTTCGCAACGATCATGATGTTGTCTTCGCATGCCGCGGCACCGAACCGAGCGAATGGAATGATATTCATGCTGACGTCAGCGCGAGTTTGGTCCTGGTCAGCACATTCGGTAAAGTACACAGCGGCTTTAATCGCGAAGTTGATGAAATCTGGCCCTTGATGGAAGATCTCCTGCGAGACAATAGCAAACCGGTTTGGTTTTGCGGTCACTCGCTCGGTGGCGCAATGGCGACCATTTGTGCTTATCGCTGCAAGGCCTCTCCTATTTTCAGCAACCCTACTGAATTGCATACCTTTGGCTCACCTCGAGTTGGTTGCAAACGCTATGTCAATCACGTCGATGTAACGCATTATCGATGGGTTCAAAACAATGACATTGTGACTCGCGTTCCGCCTATCTGGATGGGATATCGACATGGCGGTAACGAAATTTACATCGATCGCTATGGAAGAATTAAGAAGCTTACGGGACTTTGGCGCAGCCGTGATCGTTGGCGCGGCATGCTCAAAGGACTACGGAAATGGAAGATCGACTTCCTAAGCGACCATAGCATACGCCAATATGCGGAGAATATCGCTATTGCCGTTGATAAAGAACTCTGCTCACTTTCAAAGGGTGGACAAGCAACTCAAGAAAGCGAAATCGTGATTCCCGAAGGATCTCACTAAGCACTTCGGTAACCCACTCGCATCAGTTCCAACCCGACCCGCAACTAAATGCGACTATCGCCAAGACATTAAACTTGACCAATCCTAGCTACAACTTGAATTCTCAAAATCTAAAGAACTCTTCTTGTAGGGTTTCGCATACATTACCTAACCGCTATCGGTTCCCTTATGACTACCAGAATCATCGCTTCCTCATTTCTCTTGCTCGTTGCTTTCTCAACATCAAAATCTTATCTTTCCGCGGAAACACCTCCAAAGATTCCGCTTGAAGAGATTAACGAAATACAAATGCAAGTTGATCAAATGCAACGCGATCAATTTGAAAAACTGTGGTTTCCACGTGTACTCGATACCAAGCGTGGTGGTTTTCATCAGACATGGAATCGCCGCTGGGAAGCTGAACCCGACAACGACATAGCCATTGTCGTTCAAGCCAGGTACACCTGGAGTGCTGCTGCGATGGCTGAGTACGCACCCGAACTCGCTGACAAGTACAAATCGTATACGGCTCATGGTGTTCGCTTTTTAGACGAGACCATGCGTGATAAAGAGCAGGGAGGCTTTCACTGGCGTCTGGATCCGCAAGGTCAACTCAGCGAACAACTCGGCGACGAAAAACATGCTTACGGAATCGCATTCGTTATCTATGCTGCCTGCAAAGCCTACGAAGTAACTCACGATCCCCGTGCACTGGCAGTCGCACGCGATGGCTTCGACTGGATCGAGAAGCATGGTTACGATGCGAAATATGGAGGCTACTACGAAGCTTTTACTCGCGGTGGAACGCCCATAACAAACTGGGATCCCAACCTACCGCTGTGGAAACGGCAAGATCGACTTGGTGTCTACTATGGTTTTAAGACAATGAACACTCACATTCATTTGCTCGAAGCCTTTGCAGAGCTATCCAAGATCGATCATCGCCCAGTAGTTGCTCAGCGACACGAGGAAATCCACAAGATCGTGCGAGATAAGATCGCAGTAGACCCGGGATGCCTCAATCTTTATTTCACTCGTGACTGGAGAGCAACGGCTGCACACGACTCGTTCGGTCATGATATTGAAACAGCCTATTTGCTTACAGAGTCGGCCGAGCAACTAGACTCTGCTCAACAAGAGCTTACCTGGAAAGTGGCAAAACAACTGGTCGATCATGCATTGGATTGGGGTTGGGATGAAAAACATGGCGGATTCTATGATAAAGGTGATGCGATTGCCTCCGCTGCATACGACACCGATAAGGTATGGTGGATCCAAGCCGAAGGCCTCAACGCGTTAGCGTACATGCACGACAAATATGGACATCAGACAGATCGCTATTGGAAAGCCCTGAAGAAACAGTGGGCCTTCATTCGCGCCTACTCAGTCGATGCGGAATACGGCGACTGGTACTGGGAAGTGACCGCAGAAGGAAAGCATCTTGGCGATGGCCAAAAAGCGAATGCTTGGAAAGCCAGCTATCACACCGGACGATCCTTAATGAACGTTAGTCGCATTCTTAAAAAACTAGCGACTGAGTAGCGCGAACTTCGATCTTTACGTTTTCTTGACGCAACCGATATGCCGTTGTTGATTTCTAAGCACCACATTTCCGGCATCTCAGGATACTATCCTGATGTACGAAATTTCGAGACAGGACTCAGAAACGTTTTTGATTTAACAACACGATTTCAAGAAACGTGAGTTCGTAACTGCGTTTAACACAAAGTCAATCGTATACCCCCTTACCGCACCTCAAGACTCTTCGGCAATTTTCAATATCGCCAGAGCTCCTAGCCCATAAAACGTGTATTCAACATCCATCGCTGGATCGAGTTCGAATCCGGCGAATCCACCAGCGGGCCTAGCCATCGAACGAACGTATTTCTCAGCAGCATCCGCTTTGATCCAGTGCAAACGATTCATGTCCAGTAGTGTTACACAGGCTGTAAACGTGCTGAGCACATCAGGCAACGGAATTCTGGAGTTAGCCTGAAAGCCGCCACTGTCCGTTTGCATATCCGCAAGAAACTCGCCGGTCTCCTGGCACAGTTCCTCGCTGAGCTTTCCTAAAACTCGCAATGCTCCGATTGCTGCAGCCGTAGGATTCACCCCCGCCCGCTTGCCAACACGGATCTCCAGAAATCCACCATCCTCTTGCTTCTGCCCCATCAAGAATCGATGCACCATCTCTGGCTCGGGGATTTCCTGCTCGATCAATTGCAAACAGAGCAACACCAAGAAGGTTTGGTAAGTACTCCCCGCTTGTCCTTCGAACGTCTTCGCGTAACCACCGTCAGCACGACGCAGCTGATTCAAAAGCGATCCCAAACGCTCCGACCAATCCTTGCGACTTTCCGACATCACATTCAAACCGATGGATGCTTCAAGCAACTTGCAGCTGTAAACCAACGCCAGTAGATCCACAATCGATTGAAACGTACCGAGCTTACCCTTTAAGAATGCTGCGCTACGTTGGGCTACTTCTCCCTCGAGCAAGCCTAAAAACGCAAGCGTTCGCAAAGCAAAACTTGAATAGTAGGGATCGCTTTCTCCTTCGCGACCTCCCCAGCCACCATCAGGCCGCTGGGCACTTAAAATGTAATTGGCATGAGGCTGACTCAATTCATCAGGGAGCTTTGCAGCACCATAGGTCAAAGCGAGCGTTAAACGCTCTAAGTAGGTCAACTCGCTATCCATCAAAGAGATCACTCAGCAATTCAAGAATCGATGCTACGGATCAAGCGACCGCCATACTGAAGATGGCTGCTTACTGCGAATAAAGCGTACCAAAACCATTGACGCCTAAGGGAGGTAAGCGGCCAATTTGGTTCGGAACTCTTCGGGTAT
>JBEGUT010000374.1:0-4831 GCA_041178745.1 Planctomycetota bacterium
CATCGAGCTCCCGAATACGCTGTTCCAGCGGAGAATTGTTGGCCTGTTCATGATATCGACTGCTATCGCTTGGACGCCGCAGCGGCGGGTTGGGACGATCGCTTTGACGATCACCTGAATTACGATCGCCAGACATGCGATCACCCAGGGGGCGATTGTATCGAGAACGCGGGGGCCGCGAGCCATTCATGGCGGGAATACTCCGGAAAACAACAATCTTAGGGTCGGACCTCAGTGAAGCTGTTTCACCATTGTGACTTTAGGAACGCTGCCAAGTCAGTTATCGCAAGTACCAGTTTTAAACGGTCATAGACAACATGGACCTAATCTCTCTTCAACCAGCAAATTTACCGGTTCTTGAGTATCAGACGTTTACTTCACCGGAAGTGGAGTCTGACAAGCTGAAAGATGTAAGTGCATAGAGCAATGATGCATCAAAAAACTCGGCTGAGACAAATTCCTTGGACTGGTTTCACCAAAGTCGTAAGGTCGATCAATTTTTAGGAAGAAAAGAAAAAGGTATGCGGTCGAAACCGTGAACCGCTGGCGGGAGGTGGTTCCGAGAGTTGGCGTCAAATGTCCCTCTCTCAGATGCGATCCATGCCTTGATCCTATCCAAGGGTAGCAAGCATGGCAACTCGAAAAAAATGATCCTTGCTGGTTATCAGAAGTGCCAAAAAAACAACGAATTTAATGTGAATCCTGTGATCGTCGATTACGGGGAACTAACCACCGCTGACAACATCATAAGGGGCCCGTTTTTCCCTAGTCGTTTTTTGAGGAACAAATCCTCCAAATACGGGGGCATTTGAATGATTTTGAAAAAATAACTCCAAGAAAATCATTCGCGCGGATTAAGTGGACTTTAAGGTTACTTCGCTCCAATACAGTAAAGATATTCCTGCCGATTGCCTTCTTCCTGAACCGCCACCCTTAAAAACAATCGATCGCCGGAAACAGCAGGCGATGCGAACGATTCGTCACCTAACTGGTTTTGTGCCAGCAATTCAAACTTCTCGGGATTCGCTTTGTAGACATAAAACGTTCCACCTTCATTAGCCCACAAAATACGGTCGCCAATCAGAACGGGGGATGCGCTCACTGGTCCCTGCAACCGCTTTTCCCACATCTCCTTACCATCGTCACCTTTCCAGCAGTAGGCGATGCCGTTATCGGTCAACGCATAAAGATGACCTTGGTAGGCGATCATCGACTGTTCATAACATTTCTTGTTATTGCGCCACAAAACTTTCTTAGATCCATCTGCCAGAACAGCCAAGGTCTCTGCCTTAGGAAAGCCCCCGCTGGCAAAAACAATATCGCCATCCCAAACCATCGTTCCGCAGGTAGCAAAGGTGGTGCCTGCGACGCGCCATAGCTGCTTGCCGGTATCAGGGGAGTAGCTGGTGACAAACTGATTGCCACTGATGAGCATCTGAACTTGATTGTTGACTTTAGCAATCACTGGGGAAGAGAAACTAATGCTCTTGGGGCGATCGATTCGCCACGCTTCGCTTCCGTCCTTAAGGCGGAGGGCAACGATAAAGCTATCGCCGTCATACTCGCCCGTGACAATAAGTTTGTCGTTGTAAATGATCGGTGAAGGAGCATAGCCATATTCGTACATTTTCGGATCGAAGTCGCCAGCTTTTTTTCGCCAGGCCTCTTTCCCTTGGAAATCCAGTGCGACTACCTCGATGGTCTTATGATGAAAGAAGGTCGCAAATACCAATTCACCATCGGAAGCTAAAGTGCTGCTTGCCTCTGTATTTTTAGGATGGTTCTTGGCAGGAAATCCACCTTGACTGGCATCCGTTTTCCAGAGCATTTTTCCCGTTTCACGATCAAACGCGACCACGCTATGGATCTGCTGCTTCTCGTCAGCAGTCGGTAAAAACACTTTGTTGCCAACTACGATAGGCGATCCGTGGCCACGACCTGGAACTGGTGCCTTCCAGATAACATTCTCCGTAACACCGAAATTGCTCGGGATACGAGCAGCCGCTGAATCGCTACCATCCACCGTTGCTGCAGGCGACTTTCCATCTCGATAAGGACCTCTCCACCAAGGCCAATCGTTTTCCACGTTGATTTGTTGCGATTCAATGCCAGGTATCTCTTTGCCGCAGGCTAAGTTTTGACTTGGACTGCTTGCCAAGCAACTTGCCAACAAAACAGCTTTGAACAGAAAAGCAGATGAAATGGTGCAATGACCAATTCGAAATCGCATCGCCGTTGTTCCTAAGTCGAGGGTGAAAATATTTTCGTGATATTTGTTTCGGTATTTAATTCATGAACCACCAAGGATCCACGGCTGCAATGACGCGAGTTGTATTTCAGTATTCGACTGACCTCAAGCGACGGATCTCCAACCACAAAGAATCTCCATTTGCCGGGACCCTATCGAGCTTATCTTTGTCGACTCACCCCGATAACGCGTGAGGTCAATCGAGCATGACTTTTAAACTTCTGGGCTCGCAAGGTCCTTTGGCGACCTGGTCGCTTTGCAAACCATTGCTCGCGGTTGTTGCAGGCTAGTCCATTGTAGCCATATTGGCTCGCCCCACCAATGGAGTTGTCCGTCCCCGACCTAAGGATCGTTTAGGGTTCATAAGTGGGGTGGGCAAAAGCCAAATCTTTCTCGCCATGTTGTCAGGCTGGAAACAGAAAATCTACCAAGAGACTCTGTCGAAAAATAATTAAGCCATGAACCTATGAAACGACAGCTTAAGCGGCCAATATTCGGGGGCGAATCGCCCTTTTAGCCCCTTTATTTACTAAGGTCCAGGTGAAAAGAGGGGCCAGGGTAGTTACAGTGGAAACTGGCTCCGATGATCAAGGTATGGACGCATCGCCTTAGGAGAAATGGCGAACAAGCTCAGAAAATGGATATTCCAATAACCTTTGCGCAGTGGCACGATCGCCTCTGCTTGCGGGAATTCGAAAGCGGCAGCAGCTTCGAAGCGATCTTGGAGACAACGGAGATTTAGGTATCGTCGTCGTTTTACATTCGCTTAGTTCACTGTAGCTACTGAGAGTTCCAGCGTGCCTCGTCTTTTAAATACAGCAGCGGTTTCCGTTTTTGCTTTGCTTCTCTTTTGCACAGCGGCCAGCGGTCAAGATGAAACAACGAGAACCAAGCCGGTTGAAGGATTAAGATCCAATCCACCTGGACTTGTAGCGTTGACCGGCGCGACTCTGGTGTTAGAACCTGGGCGAACGGTAACAGATCAAGCGATCTTGATTCGCGACGGCAAGATCGAAGCATTAGTGTCGGCAGATGGGATACCTGCCCAGGCTAAGCGAATCGAAATGAAAGGGAAGATGATCTATCCCGGTATCGTCGAGCCGTTTTACGAGACCGATTCAAGTATCACCGCTGATCCAGGGCTACCGTATTGGAATAGCCAAATCAATCCTCAGCGAAAAATGAAGGATGGTTTAGTGCTCGACGATGCAGCGCTCGACAAACTTCGTCGAGTCGGTATCGCGGCCATCGCAGCAGTGCCAAAAGATCGAATCGTCAAAGGTACTAGCTGCGTGATCTCAACAGCCAACGGTGCTCTTTCCGATCGGCTACTCAATCCGCAATGGGCGCAGCATGTGCGATTGACGGTTGCTGGGATTCGCAGCGAAGGGTATCCCAATAGTCCAATGGGAGCGGTCGCTTTAGCTCGGCAAGCTTTTCTTGATTCACAGTGGTATCACCAAGCTTGGCAAGCCTATCAGCGCGATCCATCGTTACAGCAGCCCGAGGTTTGCGATGCGCTGCAGGTGCTCAGCGAGCAAGTGCGAGCGGGTGAAACTTTCGTTTTTGATGGTCTCAATGAGTTGTTTGTGCTTCGCGCCGACGAATTCGCTCGCGAGTTTGGTCTCAATTACATCGTACGTGGTTCGGGACGCGAGTATTTACGCCTTGAGTCGATTGCCAAGGTAAATCGCCCTCTGCTTATTCCTGTGAATTTTCCTCGAGCTCCGAATGTGGCAACCGCAGAAGCGGCGATGCAAACGGAACTTGATACTCTCATGCACTGGGAGCTTGCTCCGGAAAATCCTGGGCGAGTCCATAAAGCGGGTGTCACATTCGCATTGACGCTCAATGGCCTACGTGAACCAAGTGACTATCTGGCCAAATTGCGAGAGGCGATTCAGCGCGGTCTGCCGGGTGATGAAGCTTTGCGAGCGTTGACGGTCACGCCAGCGAAATTGCTCGGCGTGAGTGAGGTCGTAGGCACGATCGCCAAAGGAAAGTGGGCGAACTTGATTGTTGTCGACAAAGAGTTGTGGGATGAATCGGCGAAAATTGACGAGACTTGGGTACAAGGACAACGCTTCGCCTGGAACACGGTTCCGGAAGATTCGTTGGATGGCACATGGCAACTTGATGCGCAGGTCGCCGATGGCTCCCCTTCCCCACTCTGGCTCTCTCTGAAAGATACAACGACTAAAGCGACAGGCACCATTCGTAAAGTGCGCGACTTGCCTAAAGAAGAGTCTGCTAAACCAGAAGAAAAAGCAAAAGAAGATGGCAAGGTGGAAGGAGCCGCTGGGGAGGCTAAAGAACCTGCGAGCGGAGAACCTACAGCGGCTGAACCAGCCACGGGCACTCCACCAGCGCCTGAAGCAACGGCTGCTTCCGCCGAGCCATCACCTTCGGATCGTAAAGCAGAGGCAGATGAAAAGGTAGCGAAAAAAGATGCAGCTCCGCAGCCTAAGCTGGAAGCTAAATTGGAAGGGTTAACTATTAAGGATGGACAACTCACGGCTCGCTTCAGCAGCGATGTATTGGTCGACAAAATGGAAGGTGTGACTCAGTTGACATTGACAGTAT
>JBEGUT010000375.1:0-4827 GCA_041178745.1 Planctomycetota bacterium
CCATAATGCGAATCTTTTTCAAATCGTTCTTATTCAAATTGCAATAGATCCTCCTTCCTAGACCTAATCCATTCAACGACCGCAGTGGCGGGAAAACTGACAACATACAGCTTGCAGGAAGAATCTTTAGATTCCTGGACTCTCGAATGATTCGCAGATAATCACTCCCCTAATTGGCCGAAAGACTTCCTCAAGTAAGCTGAAACCTAAAATGGTTTCTAGTTTCCGGGATGGTAACCACCGAGTGACTAGCAGCGAATCGTCCCTTATCCCGATACAGTCGCCTTAGGGTGATCCGATTGCTTAATAAGAGAACATTCCGGATATGACTGAGGCTGAGACGAAAGAAGCCAACCGGAAAGGTTGGCTTCTTTTACTTGTCACCGATCTAAAGCTTCCATCGCCTCTTTGGGAAGCGTCAACTGGATGAATTAAGGTGCCGATGAGGCATCTGAAGTCTTGTCAGCTTCGTCGCTCTTGGTGCCTTGCGAAGTTCCGTTGTAGGAACTCTTGTAGCCTTCGCGTCCCTTGCTGTATTCCGATTCGCTCTTGGTTGCCTTTGCAGCGTTCTGAGTCGCGATGTTGACCAGTCCCAAAGCGTTCTGCAGTTCGTAAGGGGAGAACCACTTCTCACCACCACCGAACTGGGACACGAATCGATCCATGGCAGCCAATTCTTGCCAAGACAAACCGTTGGCTAGGTGCCAAGCCGCAGCTTGTGCGGTGTTCTGTGGAATCTTGCCGTAACCGAGCAATCTGCAAAGTTCGCGAACACGTGGGTCAGCGTTGACCTGTTCGATGCGAACGAGCTTGTACTTCATTCGTGGTGTTGGGTCAGGCTTGCCATGTTCTAGGCAGACGGTGGGAACCTTCAACTTGTGGACCTTTTCGGCTTCCACACGCATCATGCCACCCATCATTCCACCACCACCCATGCCGCCCATGCCTCCCATGCCGCCCATTCCTCCCATGCCACCCATGCCGCCGCCCATACCTCCCATGCCGCCGCCCATCCCTTGGCCGCCACCCATACCTCCCATACCACCCATTCCACCCATGCCGCCGCCCATTCCACCCATGCCGCCCATTCCGCCGCCCATACCTCCCATGCCACCCATGCCGCCCATTCCCATTCCACCGCCGAATTGAGCAAGAACAGGGACTCCACCGAAGGCATCAGGTAACCGGATATCGAGCGGTTTCTTGGTCTTATTATTGATTACAATGGTCGCCTGAGTAGCATCTTTTGGAAGGAAACGGACTTCGAGTTGGCCGCTTTCCATTCCCTCAAACAAGTCGATTGTTTCAGCCGGGACTTCCGATTTGGTCCGCGACGAAACTTTTTTAGTTTTTTCTTCCGCCATCACCAATGTGGTGGCGCCCAAGCACCAAAACAGGCAGACAGTCGTACCGAAACGCAACAATCGTGTAGACATTCTGAACACCCTTGAAAATCTCTAACGCTCTCTGGAACCGACCCCATGGTTTCCGAACCGAGGAAACCTTTCGACAAGGTAAAAACAGGGTAAGAACCGGGACAGCAAGCGGTATTCGCTCGGAAAAAACACCACATTCCGCCTTCTTATCCGAGAACCAGATCGCTGGTTTTGGACCGAAAAGCGGGGTTCGCGAAAAACCTACCACAATCCAGAATAGTCATGAAGTCGCGAAACTCCAACTGAATTTTCTAGATCGACGGCGAGATGAAGCCATTTTTCGGCCACTGCCTGCCCCACAGGGTACCGAAAAGCTGGGTTGGAGAAGTCTCTTCTAGCCCCCTGGTTCCAGCCCGAAATCAGTAAAATTCCCTACAAGTACCGAGATCCTGTCTTGCCTCTCTTGCTTTCCGCTTCTTCTCCCGTGTGATTGGTAACTGCTGCTGTTTTTCCTTACAGCACAGCTATCTGCCTGCTGTTCTTATCCCCAAGTGCTGCTGTTAAGTCGCTACATGCCCTGAACTGGGAGTTATCGAGCGGTCTTGCCAGCAAACTCAACCCTTGAGGTAACAGTTAAAGCAACTGTCATGCCAATATGTGACTGGTTGCATTCACGTAGACTTTTGGTAACCTCTCGGCTTCGATTGTTTGGCACTTGTTCTGCCACGCTTTAAGTAGACGATCGAGTTCAAAATTGAAGTTCCCTATTGCTTGATGCTCTTAGTAGAAAGGTGCGCTACCATGTCGCTTTATGTCGGTGAATCGCTGGTTGGAGATGGAAACGAAATCGCTCATATCGACTTGATGATTGGTGACAAGTCAGGTCCTGTTGGTATCGCGTTTGCCAACGCTTTGGCAAATCAGAGCAGCGGTCACACCAACCTTCTGGCAGTTTTGACCCCGAACGTCGCAGTGAAGCCATCCACCGTGATGATCACCAAGGTCACGATTAAGGGTATGAAGCAGGCAGTCCAAATGTTTGGTCCTGCACAAGCAGCCGTCGCAACCGCAGTTGCTGATGCTGTCAAAGAAGGAATCATTCCAAAGGATCAGGCAGAAAATCTAGTAATCGTTTGCGGCGTCTTCATCCATCCAGCTGCTGAAGACAATGCCAAGATCTACAAGTACAACTACGAAGCGACCAAGGACGCCATCGCCAACGCGATGAAGGCTAAGCCTTCGGCCGACGAGATGCTGGCTAAGAAAGACCAGGTCTCCCATCCATTCAAAGGCTTCTAAGCCAAAGTTATTCAATACCCAGCGACCGTCGGTCGCTGGGCCTGAATATTGCTTGAATGCTTGAATATCTTTTATGTTTCTGCGCGCGGGGATCTTGAGAAAGATCCCCGCAATTTTTTGGTCAACGCTGACGTTGTTAAGTCGCAGTGATCCAGCGACAAACGCTCAAAACATGAAGAGGGAGTCGACACCGCTGACTTAAGCGGTTTATTCTTCTCGAAGCCCTAGGATTCTAGAGAGGCGGGTTCCACCAAATCCACTTCTTTGTTCCTGCAGGTCTTTCGTTTCTTCGGCATTCGTTTCTTCGGCATTCGATCGTAGATTCACTCATTCGTTGGTTCACTCACTTTGATCCATGAGTTTGCCACTTTACAGATACCCCTGAGCCCCATATTTCTAGCCAAAGACAACGGCTTAGTCGCGGTCATTCCAGTGACATCCGGGCCTTGCCGTAACCCAAACAGGTTGGCAGCAAATCCCATAAAGAATTGCTGACCAGCCTCACCTAATGCGGGCTATTGTTTCTCCGCTGGCTTTTGTTTCAATGTATGGATTGTTTTCTTATTCCTTATTTTTTGCTCTTTCAAGCTTTATCCAATTCACGATTGCAGGGGCGTCGAGATCCATGTCGAGCGAAACCAAGAGTTCAACCAAAGCTAAGATCCTCGTTCAACTCGATTGCGATGCACACCCAAGCACCTTCGATGCCGTGGTGGCAATCGATTCAGGTGTCGACCATCTGTTGCAATACGGAGGCGTGCAGGAAAATGATGTTGTCGGCTTGGTGCACGGCTGCATGTTCACGCGCGGGGTAGATGACTTGCGCAGCACTGCCGTTTTTATAGGCGGTTCTAGTGTAACAAACGGTCGCCGATTGGCCGATAAAATCCGTGGTGCTTTTTTTGGTCCGATGCGAGTCTCAGTCATGCTCGATGGTAACGGCTCGAATACGACCGCAGCCGCTGCCGTAGTCACTGCTCACCGAAACGTCGATCTATCGCGAAGCACGTTTGCCGTTCTCGGTGCGACTGGCCCTGTTGGATCTATCGTTGCCCGTCTGTTGGCGAAGCAAGGGGCGGCGGTAAAACTTTTTTCACGTGATCAACAGCGAGCGCAATCCACGGCGGATGAAATTGCTGCCATGATGAAAGGATCCAGCTCGACGCTCCCAGGCCTCTCAGCCCACAGCTCTACCGATGGCTCGCACATGCTTGCAGCGCTTCAAGACTGCCATGGCGTGATCGCTTGCGGAGCAGCTGGAGTGACCTTGCTGAGCAGTAGCCAGTGGAAGCAATTGCCCGAATTAAAACTTCTCATCGACCTCAATGCCGTTCCGCCCTCGGGCATCGAGGAAGTCCAAGCGTTTGATGCAGGCAAACTTCGCGAAAACAAAATTTGCTACGGAGCAATTGGCGTTGGTGGTTTGAAAATGAAAATCCACAAAGCGGCTCTAAGGTCACTCTTTGAAGCCAACGATCGATTTCTCGACAGCGAAACGATTTTTGAAATCGGCCTTGGCTTATGAAAAAGGTGAAATTCTTGAACGCGATCCGTTGAGAACTGCGACTCTGCGAAAGCTATCTATTGAGTCTGAAATGATGGCTACTTTTCTCTCAGAATACCGCGTTGCGAGGGGGCTTTCGCTATGAGATTTACACTGGGTCGATCGAAAGACATTGCAAATTCACGGTTCTGCGAGTCATCCTTGGTAGTTTCTCGCCCAAGCCTGTAATCCCTTTCCTGATCGGTACACCGCCTCGCTCCCTACAGACAGTCTCTCTCACATCGATCTTGACATTGGCAGAAGGGATTTTGTAATTCTCCCATCTTCGGTCAGGAAGACTATTTAACTAATGCGGAATCTTGGGGTCACGTCTTACGAACCCAGGCAACGCCGATTCAGGCGAGAAGTGCAGAATGGGCTTTACGCTCAGATGGATATCAAACGTTTTGCTCCTGTTGCTGCTTGGCGTAATCGGCCACGCTCAGGACGTTCGTTTTCCATCCACGGTGCCGATGAGCGACTTGACGCAGCCACCTCCGGGTTACTCGCAACCACCAACGGGTGTTCGACCGATCGCCCCCTCATCGACGGTAAGTCCTTATCCTCCAGGAACATTTCCACCGGGTACGGTCCCTACATCCACAACTC